>NZ_JACUUA010000168.1 GCF_014859565.1 Marinospirillum sp.
CTGGTTGATGAAGCATGAGTAACCCCATGATTCCTGTGACCAAACCTTACCTGCCTAGCCGTGAAAAACTCGATCAATACATTGATGGCATCTACGAGCGCAATTGGCTGACCAACAATGGCCCTCTGGTACAAGAGCTTACCCAACGCCTGGAAGGCTATTTAGGTGTGGAAAACTTGCTATTGGTCACTAATGGCACTCTGGCACTGCAAATTGCCTATAAGGTGTTAGGTATCACCGAGCCTGTCAAACAAGCCTCTGCTGAAGCCATTACAACACCTTTCACTTTTATTGCCACCGCCAGCTCACTGAAGTGGGAAGGCGTACAGCCTGTGTTTGCAGACATCGACCCCAACACCTGGTGCCTGAACCCGGCTAACATCGAAGCAGCCATTACCCCGCAAACCCGTGCTCTTGTGCCCGTACACGTATTCGGCAACGCCTGTGATGTTGAGTCCATTGACACCCTTGCCCAAAAGCACAGCCTGAAAGTCATCTACGACGCCTCCCACGCTTTCGGTGTGAACTACAAAGGCGAAAGCCTGCTTAAACACGGTGATGCCGCTACCCTCAGCTTCCATGCCACCAAGCTGTTTCACACTGGCGAGGGCGGTGCGATTATTTTCAAGCGCAAGGAAGATCTGGAACGGGCCAAGAAAATGGTCAACTTCGGCATTGCCGGGCCGGTGAGCATTGAAGAGCTTGGTATCAACGCCAAAATGAATGAGTTTCAGGCGGCGATGGGGCTGTGCGTATTGGACGAAATCGAACACAATTTAGCCGCCCGAAAGGAGCTTTGGGAGGCGTACAGGGAAAGTTTGGCAGGTAAAGTACAGTTTCAGAGATTGCAGCCCCATAGTACTCGAAACTATGCCTATGTGCCGGTCCTGTTCAATTCAGAAAACAGCATGAAAGCTGTAATGGCCGCTTTACACCAGCAGGACATATTTCCTCGGCGTTACTTTTACCCCTCACTGGAAGAGGTCGGCTTGTATTCGGGTGGCGCGTGTCCAGTCTCAAACGATACCGCCAAGCGCATTCTATGCTTGCCAATCTACAACGGGCTGGATGCAGAAAAAGTGACCGCAGTAATGACCGGCGTGCTGTCATGAATCAAAAAAAGCTACTGGTGTTAGGTGGATCAGCGTTTCAGGTCCCGCTGATCGAGAAAGCAAAGGCCATGGGGCTGTACGTGATCACCTGCGATTATTTGCCAGAAAACCCGGGGCATGCACTGGCCGATGAGTATCAAAACGCCAGCACAACCGACAAAGAGGCTGTGCTTGAAGTGGCGAAAACCTACCAGATTGATGCAATAACCACCTTTTGCTCCGACCCAGCAGTGCCAACCGTAGCGTTTGTGGCCGAAGCCCTTAATCTGCCAGGCCCAACTCTCGCAGCGGTCGAGCTGCTGACTGAAAAAGATAAGTTTCGTAAGCTCATGCAGTTGGCCGGTTTGAATGTGCCGGCATGCTTTACCCTGAACAACAGTGAGTTGCCCGATAACATTGACGATACACAGCGGTATATCGTTAAGCCTGTAGACTCCTCTGGTAGTAAAGGAATAACGCAAAGTTCCGGCACACGTGAATCGTTATCGGCGGCTGTTGAGTATGCGCTAAGCTTCTCGCGTGCAGGGCGCTGCATCATCGAGGAGTTTATCGACGGCTCGCAGGTTCACGGGGACGCCTTTATTCAGGGTGGAAAGATTATCTACCACTATCTGGGCGATCATTACTTTTTTACAGGCACCAACAGCTTTATTCCTATCTCAACGCGCTGGCCGGCGAGCATTTCAGTCGAGGCAATGGAGTCTGTGATTACGCAGGTTGAGCGAATTGTCCAAACAGCCGGGTATACGGATGGGCCTGTTAATATCGAAGCGCGAATTGATGGTAAAGGCTCTGCCTACATTATAGAAGTGGGGCCTCGAAATGGTGGCAACTTTGTTCCCATTATTCAGCAGCGGTTGAGCGGTTTCGACTTCACTCAGGCTGTAATTGACATGGCTTTTGGTGAGCAGGTTGGCTGCGAGACCTTGGCAGAATTCAAACCTGGGGCGCACTATATACTCCACGCTGAACGCGAAGGTATTTTTTCTGGTATTGAGGTGCCTGAATCTATTAGCGAAGAACTGTTTTATAAACACCTGTTTAAAGAAGTGGACGATGTAGTAAAGCCTTACACAGGGTCAAATCAAACTATTGGGGTTTGTCTCTTTGAGGGCCAGTCTAAAGAGTTGCATAAAAAGCTCACTAAAGCACCGCCGAAAGTTTTAACCGAAAAGGTTTAATAGAATGGGCCCAATTGGTGGTTTTTTTGAGCTCGAGCTGCCTTCTGAAAAGCAGGAATATCACGACTCCGCTTATAGATTCAATCTGGCTAGAAATGCATTAGCAGGTCACCTCATATCGGCCGGGTGCGAGAAAGTCTATTTGCCAGCATACTGTTGCTCTAGTCTGAGCGATACGTTACGCAGCTTGGGGGTGAGCTTTGGCTTTTATAACGTAGGTGTCGACCTCAACCCCATATCAGATATTCAACTAGAGGAAAATGAGTTTTTTCTCTACGTGAATTACTTTGGTGTGAAAAATGATACTGTCGCTGGGCTGGCAGGGCTTTATGGGGAACGCTTGATAGTCGATAACTCTCAATCATTCTTTTCCCCGCCTCCAGCAAAAGGAGCGGCAATTTATTCAGCTAGAAAATTTTTCGGAGTTCCTGACGGAGCGTATCTTTATTCAGATCAGTTTGAACCCTCCAAGCTCAGGCTTTTAAAAGCAGAGTATAGCGCCGAGCATTTGATTCAAAGAATCGAGGATGGGCCTGAGGGCGCCTATCCGAGGTATAGGGAATCAGAGAAGAAGTTAAGAGAATCGGGTCTAAGAGAAATGTCCGGTTTTTCTCGAAGGGTGTTGGCAGCCTGTAACTACCGCGAGGTAGCCCAGAAAAGGTTGGCCAATTTCTCAACCCTGCACTCCGGCTTGAAGGCTTTGAATCTACTTCAAAATATCTCGTTTGATAACATTTTGGATGGTAGTTCAGCGAGTATGCCGATGGTTTATCCCCTTCTCGTGAAGGATGGCGAGGCCTTGAGGGGGAAATTGATCAAGAACAGGGTGTATGTGGCAAAGTACTGGCAGGATGTCATGGATAATGAAATGAGTTCGGATCTAGAGAAAGAGCTCGTTCAGCACTTGGTTCCGCTGCCTATGGACCAAAGGTACTCAAGGGAACATATGCGTTTTGTTATGGAGCTTATAAATAGGGGGGGGGATGAATAGTACTTTTCTTCGAGCTTTAGAGCCTGACGATTACCTTATAACACACACTTGGCGCTTAGATGAGTTTACCTGGGATTCAGTTGTTGGCCTGAAACGTTTCGTTTCTCTCGAAACAGAGCGGAAGTGGGTGCTAAATGCGATTGAAAGCCATGAGGCTGGAAAAGTTCTCAGATTTGTAATTTGCACAAATCAAAACAGCGACCCGGCAGGATTAGTAACGCTTTCAGATATAGATCTGATAAACAGGTCGGCTGCTGTTTCGTATATGGTGTCTCCTAATTTTCGGGGGCAAGGTTTGGCGAGTTCTGCTTTGAGAAAAGTTATTGAATACGCTTTTTCGGAGCTGGCTCTGGTCAGAGTTTCCTGCAAAATTTTGGAAGATAACTTGGCCTCCCAAGCCTTGGTAGCGAAGATGGGGATGGTTAAGGAAGGGGTTTTGAGAAAGGCAGTGTTCAAGAGCGGAGAATTCCGAAATCTACTTTGTTTTTCTATATTGAAAGACGAATTTGCTATCGATGAGGCCGGCAGTTGATTAAAGTAATCCTTCCTGTCTGGCCTAAAAGATCTATATTGGCTGATTCGGCATTCAATCCTATATGTCTTTAACAGCCAAAACCACCATCGGCATTCTCTGGAACTTTTCTGAGCAGTTGCTTCGGCGTGGTGTAGGGCTGGTAACAACACTGCTCCTTGCGTATTTCCTTGCGCCAGAAGCCTATGGGTTAGTAGCCATGATGGCAGTCTTTATAGCCATTGCGACTAGCTTGATGGACTCTGGGTTTCGCCAAGCACTGATCAGGTTAAAAGAGGCCACAGACCTGGATCTCAGTACCGCGTTTTACGCAAATCTTACGCTGGGTCTATTCGCCTACACCGCTCTCTACTTTGCGGCTCCACTCATAGCAACTTTTTACGAAGAGCAGCGGCTGGTTCTGCTCATTCGCGTCACCGGGCTAGTCGTTCTGGTTAATGCTTTTCAGGTTGTTCAGATCGCACTTTTTCATCGCCAGATGAATTTCAAGGCACAGCTAAAAGCTAGCTTTCCTGCTGCCCTTGCTTCTGCAGTGGTTGCAGTGCTACTGGCCTATAAAGGGGCGGGTGTGTGGGCTTTAGTTGCTCAAATGATTACAGCTGCTTTGATAACCGTAATTCTGCTGTGGTTGATGAGTGAATGGCGACCTAAGTGGTGTTTCAGCAAAAGCTCGTTAAAGAGCATGTACAATTTCGGCTATAAGCTATTCTTGTCCGGGTTTTTGGATATAGTATTTAAAAACCTTTATGTTGTCGTCATTGCCAAGCTGTTTTCGGCATCTGTGGCGGGTCTGTATTTCTTCGCTGAAAAAATGCGGGAACTGATTCTAAGCCAACTTGTAGGAGCAATTCAGAATGTGACCTACCCTGCACTTGCCAGCGTTCAGGATGACAATGTAAGACTTAAAGCGGGTTACCGCAAGGTGATTGCCGTTACTACCTTCCTGCTCTTTCCTGCATTAATGCTACTGGCAGCGCTCGCCGAACCCTTATTCCAGTTTCTATTGCCCGAAAAATGGTGGGGTGCAGCACCTTACTTACAGTTGTTGTGTATTTCAGGTCTTCTTTATCCACTCCATGCAATTAACCTGAATATACTCAAGGTAAAAGGTCGCTCTGATCTTTTCTTGTACCTAGAGATATTAAAGAAAATAATGGTAGTCGCCGTCATATTTGTGAGCTACCGGTATGGAGTCATTGGTATTTTAATTGGGCAAATAGTTACTTCAGTGCTTGCCTACCTGCCCAACAGCTACTTTGCAGCTCGACTCATTAACTACCCTGCAAGGGAGCAGATAAAAGACTTCGTACCGGGGCTGCTGCTTTCCATGTTACTTGGTGGCTTGGTCTACACGGCTGTTCAAATCCTTGACTGGCCAGCCTTCACACTTTTAGCACTCCTAGGCACCAGCGGACTTGTTGCTTACCTACTGGGTGCCCACCTAATGAAACTACAAGCCTACACCCTAGCGCGTGAAATGATTCAAACGAAACTAAAGCCCAAGGCCTTATGAGAAACCTACGCACTCAAGAAGAAATCATGGCTACCTGGAAAGGAGATCCAGAAAAGCCAGTCGTCAGCATTTGCTGTATCACCTACAACCACGAACCCTACATAGAAGATGCACTTGAAGGCTTTCTGATTCAAGACACGGACTTTCCTTTTGAAATCTTGATCCATGATGATGCGTCGACTGATCGTACTGCAGATATTATTCGAGAGTATGAAGCGAAATACCCAAAACTGATCAAGCCGATTTATCAAGTAGAGAATCAGTATTCAAAGGGCAACAGGGCAACAATGATTGTCTTTCCGCTGTGTGCTGGTAAATATATTGCAGTTTGTGAAGGTGATGATTACTGGTGTGATCCATCGAAACTCTCAAAGCAAACCGCTTACCTTGAAATGAATGATGATGTTGTTATCAGCAGCCACGATGCTTTCATCATTGATGAAGATAGAAAAAAAGTGAAAGATTCGAAGCTGCCTGACTCCCATAAACGGGATTATAGTAGTAATGAGCTTAAGCAAGGAAAAGGTTGGCTTCTTACAATGAACTTGATGATCCGAAATATAGCCATCCCAGAAATACCAGAGCGTCGAATGGTAAAGAATGGAGATAATTTTTTGGTATCTATACTTGGTCAATATGGTGGGAGCCACCATCACGATGATATTAAACCCTCAGCTTATCGCCTCCACGCAGGTGGTGTCTGGTCAGCCTTGCCTGACCAGATTAAAATTGAAGAACAAATAAATACTTGGCTGTGGATATATCGATATTACCAGCGGATTGGTGATAAAGAGTGCGCAGCAGTGTACTGGAGCCGATTTTTGAATAAAGTTGTTCAAGGAAGCTCAAAAAAATCATTGCTAATGCTTGTTATACGCAACTCTATACCTGAACGATTAATTAGTATGCTGAGACCAATCAAAAAATCTTTATTCAAAGATGCTTGATCTTAAAAAAATTATAACAGGAGCAATTCATAGAACCGTAGAAAGGCTTTTTCTTTGGACTGGTTCCGAACTTAAAATTGTGGTTCCTGAGTACGTTTTGACAACTTTTATCGCTGATGATTTATCTGAAGCATTTAATGTTTTTAACGGTCATAAAATTCTGCTTGAGAGGAAGACTCGATATTTAGTAAAAGAATCGCTGACGCATAGATTTTACTCTAGACTAGGTCAGAAAAGAGCTAAGCAGCCCAAGCGATTTGTATCAGGGTTAGAAAAAATTAGAAATGGCCGGGTTGATATAGTTGTTATTAAAGAAAGTGGTTTTCTGGATCAGGTTGTTACGCTGGTTGAAATTAAGGGGGTCAACCCATCAAAAAATAAAGTAATAGAAGATATAAAACGTCTTAATGCTTTTTGTGACCTAAAGAATGAAGTGGGTCAGTCAACACTTGAGTCGGCATATTTTGTAGCACTTTACCAGTTTGATACCATAGATAAATTTGAGTCAAAGGAAATTAATAAGATTTATAAAAAAATACTAAATGACAACAATATCTGTCCCTCTAATTTATACATTGAAATAATCAAAAACAAAGTTGAGATAGATGAGTTGGAAAATGAGTACATTGGTAGCGTCTGTATTGTCAGTGTAATTGTTGAGATCCATAGATAAGCAGGGAAAACGCACGAAGATACCAGTAACGCCGGGGCTTACAGGCAGGTTTGAAATTTCCAATGTACACCTTCGCCATCCTGTGATTTGATGATCCTTTTGTAAAGGAAAATCAATGAAAACGGCCTCGCTCGTG
>NZ_JACUUA010000169.1 GCF_014859565.1 Marinospirillum sp.
CCATAAAACAGGTGTGGGAGAGTTTTTCCAGCTGTGCGGCAACAGCAGCCTTCACTTTTGGGTGCAGGTGACCTGTGTTGAGTACGGCTATGCCACCGGCAAAGTCGATGAACTCACGGCCTTCAACATCTGTGACGGTAGAGTTTTCTGCCGACTCAATAAAAAGAGGATGTAGCAGGCCAACACCGCGTGCTACGGCGTCATTTTTACGATTGATCAGCGATTGATTGGTATTACTCATGGTGTTCTCCGATTTATACGCTCAGGCAGAGGTATTTCATTTCCAGATATTCTTCGATGCCGTGACGCGAACCTTCACGTCCCAGCCCTGATGATTTGATGCCACCAAACGGGGCTATTTCTGTGGAAATCAGCCCGGTGTTGATGCCTACCATACCGTATTCCAAAGCTTCTGCGACTTTCCAGACACGCGACAGGTCTTTGGCGTAAAAGTAGGCTGCCAGCCCGTATTCAGTGGCATTGGCCAGTTGAATAACTTCTGCTTCGTCCTCAAAGCGAAACAGCGGTGCAAGAGGGCCGAAGGTTTCTTCTTTTGCCACTTTCATGTCTTGTGTGGCTTCACTAATGATGGTTGGTTCAAAAAAGGTAGCACCTAAAGCATGGCGTTTGCCACCCAACAGCAGTTTTCCGCCCTTGCTGATGGCATCCTGCAAGTGGTTTTCCACCTTCTCAACGGCGCGTTGATCGATCAGCGGGCCAAGGTGAACCCCTTCATCCAGGCCGGAGCCAACGTTTAATGCAGCAACTGCAGCGGTAAACTTTTGTGCAAAGGCATCATAAACGCCAGCCTGTACATAAATACGGTTGGCACAAACACAGGTCTGACCGGCGTTGCGGTATTTGGAGATAATCGCGCCTTCTACTGCGGCATCCAGATCAGCATCATTAAACACAATGAACGGTGCGTTACCGCCCAGCTCCAGCGAAAGTTTTTTCATGGTGGGTGCACAGGCTTGCATCAGGTGGATGCCAACCGCAGTGGAGCCAGTGAAAGACAGTTTGCGCACGACCGGGCTGCGGGTCAGTGCATCACCCACCTTGCGGGCATCATCCATGTCCGCTGTGACCACATTAAACACACCAGCGGGTATGCCTGCTTCCTCGGCCAGTTGTGCCAGCGCCAGTGCAGAAAGTGGAGTCTGGGGTGCGGGTTTCAGAACCATGGTGCAACCAGCGGCCAGTGCGGGTGCCGCTTTGCGAGTGATCATGGCGGATGGAAAGTTCCAGGGTGTGATGGCCGCCACGACACCCACGGGTTGTTTAAGCACCAGAATCCGTTTGTCCGGTTGATGACCGGGTAGCACTTCACCATCGACCCGTTTGGCTTCTTCTGCAAACCATTCAATAAAAGAGGCGGCATAAGCAATTTCTCCTCGGGCTTCTGCCAGAGGTTTGCCCTGTTCCAGTGTCATGATTCGAGCCAGTTCTTCCTGATTTTGCATCACTAGATCAAACCAGCGACGCAGCAGTTGGCTGCGGGTTTTGGCGGTCAGAGCACGCCAGGCAGGCAGCGCTGCCTCTGCGGCTTGAATCGCTTGCTCGGTATCTATGTCATCCATGGAGGGGGGGCTGGCAAGTAGCTCCTTGGTAGCTGGGTTAAATATTTCATAACACTTGCCACTCTTGGCTGTTGCCCAGCACCCGTTGATATAGGCTCTGTTTTTGATCAGTTCTGTGCCGTTTTCTGGCATGATAAACCTCATTAACCGTTAATAATATTTAACATCATAGGCGCAACAAGCTGTTTCAGGAAGCAAAATCAGGATTGAGATTTAAGTCGCTCATTACGACGCCGCAACAGCTCCATGACCAGCAGTAACAATGCCGACAAGACAATCAGGATGGTTGCCATGGCTGCAATGGCCGGGCTGATGTTTTCACGGATACCGGAGAACATCTGCATGGGTAAGGTGCGCTCGGACGGGCTGGCAATAAAAAGTGCAACCACCACCTCGTCAAAGGAAGTCGCAAAGGCAAACAGGCCGCCAGATGCCACACCGGGCAGAATCTGGGGCAGCACCACTTTAAAAAACACCTGCAATGGATTGGCTCCCAGGCTGGCACCAGCGCGCACCTGATTGTGATCAAACCCTTGCAGAGTAGCGTTTACGGTGATGACTACAAAGGGTACACCCAGTGCAGCATGAGCCAGAATCAGGCCAGTGTAGGAGTTCAGTAATCCTGCTTGGGCAAAAAAGAAATACATGCCCACGGCAACAATCACCAGTGGCACTACCATTGGTGATATTAGCAGTGCCAGCAGCAAGCCTTTTCCGGGAAAGTCGGCTCTGTTCAGTCCTACGGCTGCCAAAGTGCCAAGAATCATCGCTAGTAGTGTGGCAAAAGGAGCGACGATCATGCTGTTCTTCAGCGCTGTCAGCCATGGCCCTTGAGTGTTAAATATTTCCTGATACCAACGCAGTGAAAAGCCATCCAGAGGGTAGGTCAGAAAGCTGCCGCTATTAAAGGATAACGGCACAATCACCAGCACGGGCAGCATCAGAAAAAACAGGATGCAGGCACAGAAAATTCGAAAGACCCAGTACCAGATTTTCTCTATCGGTGTTGCAAAGGGTTGCAGTGACATGAGCTTAATTCCTGATCAGTTGCTTTTGATTAACCAAGCGGTGATAAACCAGATACAGCAGCAGGGTGATAATCAGCAGCAGACTGCCAAGGGCGGCTGCCATGCCCCAGTTGTTGGTGGTATTGGTGTAGTAGGCGACGTAATAACTCACCATCTGATCGGAAGGGCCACCCACCAGAGCCGGGGTGATGTAATAACCCAGCGCCATGATGAAGACCAGCAGCGTACCGGCAGCAACACCGGAGATGGTTTGTGGGGCATAAACCTTCCAGAAGGCAACAAACGGGTGGCAGCCGAGGGAAATGGCAGCACGCTGGTAGTTGGGTGATATGCCTTTCATGACGCTATAGAGTGGCAGAATCATAAAGGGTAAAAGGATGTGCACCATTGCTGCCAGTACGCCAGTCCGGTTAAAGACCAGCTGCAAGGGCGAGTCGATCCATCCGGCACTGATCAGGGTGGTGTTAATCAATCCACCACTTTGCAGCAGCACAATCCAGGACGCGGTTCTGACTAGCAAGGAAGTCCAGAAGGGCAGCAGTACAAAAATCATCAGCAGGTTGCTGGTGGATGTTGGCAGGGTAGCCAGCAGGTATGCCAGAGGAAAACCAAGCAGCAGGCAGATGAGCGTAACCGACCCTGAAATCACCAGGGTGCGCTGGAAAACTGAAAGGTAAACACGTTGCTCTTCTGCCACCGATTGGATCTGGCCTTGATCATCACGTTTCATATCCAGTGCCGCCAGTAAATAACGATCCGTGGTGGCTGATGCAGCGCGTTGTATGGCAAGCCAGGTGGTGGTTTCTGACCAGGCTGGATCGGCCTGTTGAACAGCTAGTGCGTAGGCGGTAAGGCTGCCATCCGCAGGTAGCTGGCGCAAAGTGCGTACCAACAGCCCACGGAAAGTTGGATCTTCATAATTGAGACGCCGACCGACTTTACCCAGTCCGCCACTCTGACGTGACATCTGCAGTTCTTGTGCAAAAGTACCAAAAACCTCTGTGCTCGGCAGTTGCTGACCATCCCACTTTTGAATCAGCTCGGCAGTGAGGGGCATCTCTTGCATCAGCTCACTATTATCAATACTGCGCCAAAGCATCTGGGTAATTGGAATGACAAAAACCACGACCAGAAATATTGCCAGTGGCATAACCAAAGCAGCCGCCTTGATTTTGCGCAGGCGTTCAGCCTGGTGCAGCTGGCGTTTCAGCCGGCTGCTATCGGTCAGGTGAGGCTGTGACTGAGCCATTGTTGCGGTCATGCGTCTCTCCACAGTTGCGGGTAGGGGAATTACAGGCGTGAAGCCCAGGCATTAAAGCGTTGTTCCAGCTCCTCGCCAAAATCCACCCAGAAGTTGGTATCCATCGACAAGGCACCTTTCAGGTTATCGGCATGGGTTGGCATTCTGGCGGCCTGTTTTGCAGACAGTGAGGCTAGTGCTGCGGGATTGACAGGGCCGTAAGGGATGGCAGAGGAGTAAACCGCCTGGGTATCTGCCTGACTGGCAAAACGGATGAAGTCATAAGCTGTTTCGCGGTGTTTTGAACCAGAGACAATCGCCCAATAATCCAGGTCATAAACGCTGCCTTGCCAGGCAATCGCCAGGTTGCGCCCTTCTTCCTGAGCTGCTGCAATGCGGCCGTTGTATGAAGAGGACATGACAACATCGCCTGCTACTAACCACTGAGGAGGCTGTGCACCTGCTTCCCACCATTGGATGTGTGCACTGATTTCATCCAGCTTGGCAAAGGCTCGGTCAACACCACCGGGGGTACGCAGAACGGCATACACCTGGTCTGCTGGTACACCGTCAGCCATCAAGGCAAACTCCAAGGTGTACTTGGCACCGCGGCGCAGACCACGCTTGCCAGGGAAGTCTTTTACGTTCCAGAAGTCCTGCCAGGTTTGAGGTGCACGAGGCAGGCGATCAGCGTTATAGGCCAGCACGGTAGACCATACAAAAGTTCCCACACCGCATTCTTCAACCGCAGCACCAATTAATTGATCCTCAATACCCAGCTTTTTCCAGTCAATCGGCTCAAACATGCCTTCAAAGCAGCCTCGTGCCAGCTCAGGAGATTCAACTTCTACCAGATCCCAGCTGACGTTTCCGGTTTCCACCATGGCGCGAATACGGGATAGTTCGCCGTTATAGTCACCAGGCACTAGTCGAACGCCAGTTTTCTGGCTGAAAGGGGTGTAATAGGCTTTTTGCATGGCTTCGCCGGATGCACCGCCAAAAGAAATAACGGTAAAGGCTTGAGCCGCAGAGGCCATTAACAGTCCACCACCAAGCAGGGTGGCGACCAGGGATTTTTTAAACTTTGCAGTGCGTTTGGCTGTGTTTTGCATGATTTGAATCTCCTGATGCAGTTTTAAAAATGTAGCTTTTGTTCAACTTAAGGGTTTGCTGTGCAGTCGAGTGATCGGATGTCCTCATCACGCCAGCCCAGAGCAACTTCGGCACCCACTTTAAGTGTCGGGCAAAACTCTGTAACAGGTACTCGCGCCATAAATTGATCGTTGCCTGCCACCTCACACCGCACGCGCAGGTGATCACCCAGGTAGATGAATTCACGAATATGCCCGGTAACTTTGTTGGGCATCGTGGCGGCAGAGCCATTAAGGTGGACACGTTCCGGGCGTATCGAAAGGCTGGTTGGAGCCCCTGCTTCATGAATGTTGACCCGTCTGGCGCGGGTGGTTAACCCTTGACCAAAACGAACCCGGCAGTAGTTGTCTTCCACTGTTTCAACTCTGCCGAGCAGGGTGTTGTTTTCACCGATGAACTGCGCAACAAAGGCGTTGGATGGGTTTTCGTAAAGATTTTGTGGCGTATCGATTTGCTGAATCACACCATCATTAAATACCGCCACTCGATCAGACATGGTCAGTGCTTCACTCTGGTCGTGAGTAACAAAAACCACGGTGAGGCCAAGCTGCTCATGTAGATGTTTGATTTCCAGTTGCATGTGTTCACGTAACTGTTTATCCAGTGCGCCCAGCGGTTCATCCATCAGCACCAGCTGAGGCTCAAAAACCAGTGCCCGTGCCAGTGCCACACGCTGTTGTTGTCCACCGGAAAGCTGGGTTGGTCTGCGTTTTGCAAACTCACCCAGCTTGATGGTGTCGAGGATGCGGCTGACGCGTTCATCCGCCTCTGCACGGGGAACCTTGCGAGCCTGGAGGGGGAAGCGTAAATTTTCTTCCACCGTCATGTGGGGAAACAGGGCATAATTCTGGAACACCATGCCAATATTGCGTTTGTGAGGCGGAAGGGTGTTGAGGCGTTGCTCTCCGAGGAAGATGTCACCCGTTGTGGGTACTTCAAAGCCTGCCAACATCATCAGGCAAGTAGTTTTGCCTGAACCTGATGGCCCCAAAAGGGTGACAAACTCCCCTTTGCCGATAGACAGGTTAAGGTCCCTGACGACCAGATTCTCACCATCGTAGGTTTTCTGCACTCCGGAGAACCGAACCAGAGTATCCGCGTCGGAACCTGTTTGCATGGGCTATCCTCTCCTGAAAATTTGTTAACTAAATTAAACGGTCTGGACGTCATGGTCTGGATCTTGCTGGTTGATCCGCACAGTAACGTGGCTCATATCTGGCAATTTATAAGCATAAATCAGGCCAAAAAGCCAAATGCAGCAGAAATACTGAAGAATAAGCGTTAAGTTTATTTATCGCGTCGGCAGGTGCTAGCAGGGTGCACTGAGGTCGGGCGGAAGATTAATTAAAGACACCAAAATGGTGCGGAAGCTGAATTATGAGACAGGCTGTGTGTGATCCGTCGCTTGATTTAGGCGCAAGATTGAAACGAGTTAGAATGCAGGCAGGTATTTCTCAGCGTGAGCTGGCGAGGCGTGCCGGTGTTACCAATGCTGCAATTTCATTGATTGAGTCCAACCAAAGCAGCCCTTCGGTGGCATCGCTGAAAAAGGTGCTGGAAGGCATTCCAATGAGCCTTAGTGATTTTTTTGCTTTGGAGGCACCGGAGCCGAGCCAGGTGTTCTTTCGTGCATCCGATTTGTTGCCGCTGGCACAGGGTGCGGTCAGCTTTCGTCAGGTGGGGGATGCGCGTAAACACAACCTGCAGATACTGCATGAGCACTATGCGCCCGGAGCGGATACGGGGCGAAGCATGTTGCAGCATGAGTCTGATGAAGGCGGCGTGGTGATTCAGGGTGAAATTGAACTGACCGTTGGTGATCAGCGGCAAATCCTTCGCAAGGGTGATGCCTACCTGTTTGATAGCAGAACACCGCACCGCTTTCGGAACCTGTCTGAAGAGGAATGTATTATTGTCAGTGCCTGTGTCCCCCCTTATTTGTAACTCTAGTACACACAAGGATGTTACCTGGCTTCACATTTCCAGCAGAATTTTGCCTATGTGCTGGCTGCTTTCCATCAGTTGATGGGCTT
>NZ_JACUUA010000170.1 GCF_014859565.1 Marinospirillum sp.
CTGGATGCAGACCGACAGCTCTACACTGCATGCTTCTTTCCTGTACTCCACCCAGGACTACAGTGGTAAATTGACTTCCACCTATGAAGAAACCAGAAAGGATTACACCAACTGGCAAGATAACGGTGCAAACTTTGCTACTTCACGTACTACCGAAACAGAAACTGAAGCACGCCGGTTTGAAGGCCAGCGCACTAACGAGCAAGAAACAATCCAGGTGGGTGCCGCTTTCCGCAACATGATTTCTGAATCCACAGCTTTGACTGCAGTGGCTGCTTTCCGTATGGATACAACGGATACTGGCTCTGAGCTGAAGCGCGTTCAGGACATGAAAAAAGTGGACACGGTTAATGCTGCTGCCCTGAACACCAATAACACAACCGTAACTACTTACAACAGTGCATTAGGTGCGATCACTCATTGGGAACGTAGTGAAGAGACCATGAGTCTGCCAATTACGCTGGCTCTGGAGCACAGTATCAATGAGCGCTGGACTGTTCGTGCTGCTGCCAGCAAGGAAATTTATAAGTCTGAGGAAGTTTCACGTACTGATTACACTTACTCTGATGTTCCTGGAAACAGTCGTACTACCGACAAAGCGAATACTTCCATTACTAATGGTGTTGTTAATACAACGCTGAATGACAGTACAAAGTCTGCTGCTGATAGCCGTGCGCTGACTGCTACTCGCACCACCACCACTGAAACCACCTGGAATGGTACTGCCAGTGTTGCTCTGGGTCTGGGTTATGCCAACAACGGTGTTTCCGTTGATGCACACTTCCAGACTGGTTCAGACACTCTGGGTACTGTGACTGTTGGCTACAACTGGTAAGTTCTGCCTGATGTAGTGTGATGAGTAACAGCCCGGCAACAGGGAAGTTTCCGGGTATTCACGACAGGATGTCCGACTGCTTTAATGCTTGTGCTTGAAGTGGTTTTTTAGCGTTTTTTTCATCTTTTAGCCAGGCTTTCGGGGCTGGTTTTTTTTGTCTTTTTATATTGTTTTTCCAGATTTTTCAGGAGGTTCTGGTGACGGACTTTAATGACATGATCCGGGGGGTGTTGCTGCAGGAGCTGACTGAGCTGGTCAGTGGCAGTTATTGTGAAACCCATGGACATCAACCCCGGCAGGAAGACTTAACCCGTTATATTCTTGAGCAGACACCAGAGCGACTGACACAGAATTTGTTGCAATCCGGGCGTTTGCCGCCGGATACTTGTCAGCACTTTTCTCCGCTGGATGTTCAGAGTGCAATTAAATTGCTGGCTTAGCCGGCTGATCAAAAGTTGTAGTTTCTTACTGCTGCTGGTGTTTTTTACCAGCAGGGTATTGGCTGATGCTGTGCTGGTGGCCTGGCAGCCTGCCGCCGTGGATTGGTCTCCGCAATATTTGGAGCAAGGCGGGGGGCAAGGCAGGGTGCAGGGTGAGCAGGTTGTAGCCGGTCAGTATCAGGATTATGTATTAGTGCGTTATGCACTGCCGGATCGAATCCAGCGCCTGGCATTTTTGCAGCAGATGCGTGCAACTCCGGGAGTGGTGTTTGCCGAGTTGGATCAAGCAGTGGTGGCACAATCCGGGCGCCCCGTGTATTTTCCGCTGCTGGGGCTGGCAGATGGTTTGCCCTTGCCACCCCGTAATTGTTATGACACACCCATTGCCATTATAGATAGTGGAGTGGATCGGTTTCATCCTGCCCTTGCTGCCGGGCATATTCTTTTCCGTGATGATATCAACCTGATTCCAACGGGTGGTATACAGGATGCCAGCGGGCACGGCACTCATATTGCTGGTCTGATGCTGGCAGCAGAAACACCGGCTCAACAGGTGTCTGGTATCTGTTCGCACGGTCAGTTGTTATCCATACGCTTTCTTGGTCCGGCAGGTGGCAGCATCGCTGATGCGGTCAAGGGCATTTATCATGCTCTGGATGCGGATGTAAAAATCATTAATGCTTCCTGGGTTGCATCCAGTTCTCAGGCACTGGCTGATGCGGTACAGGCAGCCAGTGATCGGGGAGTGCTGCTGGTTGCCGCTGCTGGTAACAGTGGCTGGTCACTGGATACTTTTCCCACTTACCCTGCCAGTTACGGAACCCGCATGCCACTGGTGGTTGGGGTTGCCAATATCAATCACCTGCAAACCCTGCATACTGGCGCTGGTGCCAGTAGTTATGGTGCCCATTCGGTGGATCTTGCTGCGCCGGGTGTAAGCCTGCGCAGCACCTGGTTAAGCGGTGGTTATGCTTACCAAACCGGAACGTCCATGTCGGCACCTTTGGTTTCCGCTGCAATGGCAGCAACCTGGCATCGTTTTCCTGCCGAGCCTGCTGCTGCAATCAAAGCAGCCCTGCTGAATAGTCTGACTCCTGCTGCGGCCTTGCAGGGCAAGCTGCGCTACCCCGGCCATCTTAATGTCAGTCAGTTGTTGCAGGATTCTCCGCAGAATCTCTTTAAGCCGGTCTGGTTTAATTATGCCTGGCAGGAATATGCCGACATTCTGGAGTTTCAGGGTTATCAGCTGAATCAGGTGAGCCAGATCAACTGGCAGCCTGTAACCGGTGATCTGCGTTATTTGACTTTTCGGGTAGTGTCACCTGCTCGTTTGGAGGTGGATCTGCCTTTAGGCTGGGAAGGGGGTGGAACCCTGACCCTGAATGCTGCCGGTGATTTGTTGCAGTCAGTTATTATAAACGATGTAACGACTTTACCCCGCGCAGGAGCTTTGTCAGATCAGCAGGTTACTGAAAGACAGCGGCGGAGTTTTGACTGGGATGGTGCAGGGGTACAGTTGCAGCGTAATGACGGGTCAGGGCGCTGGGAGGCGGCTACTGTGGTGATGGATAATACCCAGGTGCTGAAGGTTTCCGGGCGTGATCTGTCAGCCGAGTGGGTTTTTAGTTTCAGTGGGCATCCGCGTCTGCGTTTGTATGAGCTGTATGCTCGCACTCCCAAAGGCTGGCATCAGCTGACTACAGCGGATGGCTGGGTACAAACTGCTGCAAATACTGGCAACCTGGTGATCAGTCAGCCGGACACCCTGCCCTGGGTGGAGCGTGAGAAAGTCGATGGCGCTGAGGTGCAGGTAGTGTATCTGAGCGTACTGACTGGTGTGCCTCCATCCAGTTCTTCACGTTGTTTTGTAGCTGGGCAGGTATATGCATCGGACAACGCACCACAAGTGCTGGTTTTGCGACAGTTTCGGGATGAAGTGCTGCTGACCAGTCGGCTGGGTAGAGCCTTTGTTTCCTTTTATTATGCACACTCACCCGGCTGGGTGGAGTGGATGCAGGACAAGCCACGTTTACAGGCAGTTGTTCGCTGGTTGCTGGATGGCGTGGTGAGCTGTATCAGCTTCTGTTATTACGGCTAATTGCGATTGTTTATAAAATCAAGATGGGTGAAAATATCAGTTAACTTTTCCAAATCGACGGATTCTCCTCTTAAAAGCCCTGTTGCTGGCTTTTTGTCTGAGGTTGCTCTGTTCTGATCCGTGACTCAAAAGAAGACGCCAACTGATGTCAAATAGCTCGATTACGCATGAAGTCTCACTTCGTCGCACCTTCGCCATTATTTCGCACCCTGATGCTGGTAAAACAACCATCACCGAGAAACTGTTGCTGCTGGGTAAACTGATCCAGACTGCCGGAACGGTGAAGGGTAAAAAGAGTGACAAACACGCCACATCAGACTGGATGACCATGGAGCAGGAGCGGGGGATTTCCATTACCTCCTCGGTGATGCAGTTTCCGTTTAATGATCGTATTGTTAATCTGCTGGATACCCCCGGTCACGAAGACTTCTCGGAAGATACCTACCGCACCCTGACCGCTGTTGATTCGGCACTGATGGTGGTGGATGGTGCCAAGGGTGTTGAAGAACGCACCATCAAGTTGATGGATGTTTGTCGACTGCGTGATACCCCCATTTTTTCTTTTGTGAACAAGCTGGATCGGGACATCCGTGATCCGATTGAACTGCTGGATGAAATTGAGGAAGTATTAAAAATCCAGGCCGCTCCGATCAACTGGCCAATCGGTTCCGGTAAGTGGTTTAAAGGGGTGTATAACCTCTATACCGATGAGATTCATGTTTTTACACCCGGTCAGGGGCATCTGCTGCCGGATGATGAGCGTATCCAAGGGCTGGATTCACAGCAAGCTCGTGATTTTCTCGGTGATGATTATGAGTCACTGGTGGAAGAGCTTGAGCTGGTGCAGGGTGCCACTCATCTCTGGGACGAAGCTGCGTTTCTGGCCGGTAAATTGACACCGGTGTACTTTGGTACTGCACTGGGTAATTTTGGTGTGCGTGAAATGCTGGTTGATTTTGTTAACTGGGCTCCGGCTCCACGCCCCAGAGCAACCGAAACTCGGGTGGTTGAAGCCGGTGAAGAAAAGTTTTCCGGTTTTGTTTTTAAAATTCAGGCCAATATGGATCCAAAACACCGAGATCGTATTGCCTTTATGCGTATTTGCTCTGGCCGTTATTCCCGTGGTTTAAAAATGCGCCACTGTCGTATTGGCAAGGATGTGCGTATTGCTGATGCGGTGAATTTTATGGCGGGTGAACGGGAGTTGTTGGAAGAAGCCTGGTCCGGTGACATTATCGGTTTGCATAACCATGGCACCATCCAGATCGGTGATACTTTTACCGAGGGTGAAGAACTCAAGTTCACTGGTATTCCCCACTTTGCGCCAGAGTTATTCAAACGCGTACGCCCGAAAGATCCTTTGAAGATGAAGCAGTTGCAGAAGGGTTTGCAGCAACTATCTGAAGAAGGTGCAGTGCAGTTATTCCAGCCCTTTAAGAATAATGATCTGGTGCTGGGTGCGGTGGGTCAGCTGCAGTTCGAGGTGGTTATGTATCGCCTGCAGGATGAATACAAGGTGGATTGTATGTATGAACCTGTGAATGTGCAGACTGCCCGTTGGATTGAGTGTGCCGATGCAAAAAAACTGGAGGATTTCCGTAACAAGGCTGAAGATAATCTAGGTAAGGATGGTTCAGGTTTGCTGACTTATCTGGCACCCACTCGGGTTAATTTGCAGGTAACCCAGGAGCGCTTCCCTGAGGTCGAGTTCCATTCGACCCGCGAGCATTAACAGGGAGCAGCATTTTTTTGGGCTCAGATGGCATGAGACCAGTCTTTATACCTGATTTCGCGCTGCACTGGCTCTTGCTGATAACGGTTGTGGGTGGGAATCAGCAGCTCTCGCTGTTTTCCATCCACTTCGAGAATTGCTCTGCCCAGACCCTCTGCTGGCGGTTGATCCAGCAGTCGGCTGGATACACGATACACCAGCTCACCACTATCCAGATGGAAAGGAATCCAGAGGCTTTCTATCCAACGGTAACCGGAGTGAAGGGTGGGTGTGGGTGCAGTAAAACGTGCCCAGTTTACACCGCCTTCAAAGGTACCGGATTCTTTTAACCACTGGTAAAGACTGCGAGCAGTTTCATCCAGCATGGGTAAATAGCTGTTGCCAATGATTTCGTTGCGATTGCGACAGCCGTTGACCGCAACGGTGGTTTCTGAGGCGGCCAGTACTCGCAAATCACAATCCAGCACCAGTGAAAAATGCAGATCTCGATTCACACTGTCCAGCAGGGGTTGATCCATTTCCATCAGCGGAGCATCCAATGCCAGTTCCAACTCTTGGCGATACCGGGCGGATGGCAGAATATGTCCTCGTTCCCAACGGGATACAGCACCTTGATCTATGCCCAGCTTTTCTGCCAGTTGTTGCTGAGTCAGATTACGCGAACGTCTTAAGCGCTTGATGCGTTCTCCAAGATTTCTCATGAGATTCTCCGTTGATCTTTCTCTGTTATTTTGTAGCTTTTCCCCAAATAATGTTAAACATTGTATGTTACAGCTACACCAATGACATACCTAATATGTGGGGTATGCCTTAAAGCTTGAACCAGTTCACAGTCTGCTGAGGATTTACTTTTCCGGGTGTGACTGGCCTCACATAAATGGTGACGTTTTGTTTTTTATCGGCCAGTGTTTTTGTACGTCATCCAGCTTGATCTGATCTAAAAATACACCGGCCAGCAGACATGTCAGTCGTGTTTCTGCTGCTTCCGGGGTCATCTCACCCAATTGGATGACACCTGCCTGATACAAGGCGTTACTGGCAGCATAGTCATGGGTTACCCCGCCTTGCCAGCACTGACTGATCAGTCCGACTAGCACACCCTGAAGCTGCAGTTGCTTTAGGTGATGGAAAAAAGCAGGCAGGGGAGGTGTATTACCACTGCCTAGACCCTCCAGCAGTAACCCATCGAGATCCTGAATGTGCTCGGCCAACCATGCATCATTCATGCCGGGTATCAATGGCAGGCGTAATAGGCGGGGTCGAAAGTTTGTTGCCAGATGTTGCAGTTGTGTTGGTGTGAAATTTAAAGGAAAGATGGTTGGTGAGGCAGGTTCGGTGGGAGGCAGTGCCACAAAGGCGTTGGCTTGTTGGCTGTCGAATTTGCGGGTGCGAGTAGCTGGCAGTAACTGCTGGTTAAAGGAGATAAAAATACCGGTATGTTGCAGACTGATTGCCTGCTCCAGAGTAAATAACAGGTTGTCGAGTGCATCACTCTGGTGCACACCCAGGGGTTTTTGTGCTGCCGTGAGTAGTAAAGGGCGAGAAAAGTCAGCTAACAGACAATCCAGTGCGCTGGCAGTCCAGGCGAGGGTATCGGTGCCTTGCAGCAGAATAAATGCATCGAAGTGTTTTTCTTCATTGCGCAGCTCTGCAGCCAAAGCAAACCAGTCACCGGCATTCATGGCTGATGAATCCAGTAATGGCGTGCGCTCAGTGAAAAAGAGTTCGGCGAATTCAGAGTCCAGCCAGCAGGAAGGTAACAAGGGTTTGATACGGGAAAAGAGGTCAGGGGCTGGTTCCAGCCCCTGTTTGCCATGTTGCATCCCAATGGTGCCTCCTGCATAAAAAATTCTGACTCTTTTTTTAGCAAAATCCGCGTAAACCCTCGCCCAATCGGGCGGGGATATAAGCGGGAACC
>NZ_JACUUA010000171.1 GCF_014859565.1 Marinospirillum sp.
CTAATACGACCAGTAAAATCAAAGCCTTACAAAAAGGCTTATCAGATACATCTTTTATTTCCAAGCTCCGATACTCGCAAGACCATTTTGAAGCTTTATTCCTACTTTCAGCAGGTTAATTGCTAAAGAGCGTTGCTCAATTTCTTGAGGCCCATCAATCCTAACACTCACGACTTTACTGTCAAGATTTGAATAAATTTATCTTTTCAACTCTGATAGCAATTGACCGAGCCTTCCCAAGGAGCCACTCATAATGGGAGTTTTCGTTAAAGCCTTGCTGCCGCATTCGGGGCAGATTGCGACCCAGTCACTGGGGTTGAAAACATCACTCTTGGGGTATACTCGTTTTACCCAGCCACAGGCTTGGCAGCGTACCTTATAAGGTGCTGGTGCAACGGGCATCTGGTGTCTCCTGATTACAGTATTTTCGTATAACAGGGTCCCCCCACCCCGAATCAGGGTGGGGGTGATGGACTATCCAAGCCACTGGCGACATGTCTCCTTGGCTTTCCTGGTGTGCTCTTCCTTGATGTGTGCAGCCACCGTCGCTATAGCACCCGCAATCACCGTGGCATCATCGGCATATCCCAGGATCGGAATAACGTCTGGGATCAGGTCAACTGGAGAGATGAAGTAGCCCAGTGCCCCAATGATGACCGACTTGGCCCAAACTGGGGTGTCCTTGTCCCCCGCAGCGTAATACAGCTTCAAAGCGGGCTCTAAGATCTTGCCGCCGACCTTGCTGGCAACCTTGCGTACCTTGCTCCAGAACCCCTGCTCTGAGAACTCCCCTGCATAGTCTGCACCCAGGGCGTTCAGTTCGTCATTGCTCATGTTGCGGAAGTCGTTTGCGTTGCTCATGGCGTATCTCCTCAGTGGCCAACAAATCAATGTACGCAGTGTGAATCAACCCTGGCTGTTTGAGTAGTGCCGCACAAGTTTGTGAGTTTTCAGCTTATGGCGATGCGTCCCAGGCCAAAGCTGCAGTTCTTGCCGAGATTCACCCAGGGCAACAACTTCAGTGCCGGGAGGTAGGCCTGCAAATCACCCGACACCGACAAGTGGCCCATTAATCCACCCAGTTTCATGTGCTGCTTCTGCCGGTTTGACCAGCGCTGCCAGTCTACCCAGCGTAGATCCTTTTTGACTCGTAGGGACGCAAGGCCAGTTTGCCACTCATCCGGCAAGTCCTGGGTTTGTCCGTAGGCGGCTTCAAGCAGGTGGGTACGCCTCAAGAGGGCTTTAATCAGTGACTCAGCCGTCAGATCGCTGACCTGAAGATAACGCTTTTGGACTCTCATTCTTAAAGGGGTTACCAGATGCAGATCCAGTTGGTTGCTATCCTGGTTTAACTGAGGAGGCTCAGCACCCCTTAGCATCGAGAGTTCATGTGGGGTGTGGGCGACACCCAGGCTTTTTCCCTCCAGATCAAGCCACTCTATAGCCTGCAATGCAAATGGATTGCCACTATTAGCGATGGGCATCTTGCAGGCCATTTTCCAGGCGGAAAAAATGATGGGTAGCTGCTCAATGGCTTGCTGGCCGAGCAGATTCATCTCCAGAGTAAAAGGATCGCCAGGCTCCATGTGTACCTGTGCAGCTGGTGCCGGAGGGTTGATCACATAGGGAGGGGGTGGTTTGCTGTTTTGCTGAGCAAACACCTGGCCTTTAGGTTCGAAAACCCGGTAGTAGCTGCAGCTGGCTGTGAGGGGGCAACCGTGACAAGTATCAGCATTGGTCATGCAGCTGACTGTTTTTAGCGAGTGTCCGAAGAGGCCACGCCATAAAGACCCAGTGTAAAAAGGCCTCTCCCAGCGTTTGGTGATGTTAAAGTGAACTTTTATTGGCTGGACTGACAGGCTCATCAGGAATCCTTGCTGACTGGCTTGAATGAAATAGAGTCGGTTTGCTAATAGCGGATAGTAACACCGAACTGCTGTAAAATATTCAAGTCAGCTTGAGGCACTCCTGGTTTACCGACCAGGTAAAGTATTTCATCCAGCTCCCCCAGGCAGTAAGTCCCCAGCAGTTGATTTAGAGAGTACAGGTGGAGCTGTTGGTCTTTTACAATCAGCTTTATGTTGTTGCGGTTTATAACCAAT
The DNA here is from genome assembly GCF_014859565.1 of Marinospirillum sp. Next base: position 2,103 of record NZ_JACUUA010000171.1, read on the forward strand.
TGGGAGGCCATTGCTTTTCCTTGTTTGCTGAGGAAAAGCGAGTATGGCAGTCACATGACGAAGGAAGAGGGCCGGCAAGTTTGTTAACCAGTACACCCCAGAACCGGAAGGAAACCCCTAGCCAAACAAAGCATCCACTTTTGAAAGTTGAGTGGTCGCAATTATTAGCTTCTTTCCAGTTTCAACCCGTTGAACAACCGCATGAAAAGCCAACCTTGGTACTGGTTCGAGGGTTGCCGGGAAGCGGTAAAAGCACCTGGGCACAAAACCTTTCAGGGTATCGCCACCTGGAGGCTGATCAGTTTTTTGTCGATGCCAAAGGCCATTATCAATTTGAAAAAGACAAAGTGCTTCTGGCTCATCTCTGGTGCCAACAACAGGTTCTGGCTTCACTCTTGGTTGGTCAGAAGGTAGTGGTCAGCAATACCTTTACCGAGACTTTTGAACTTCATCCTTACTTTGCATTTGCCAGCGAACTGGGTATCCCCTTGCGCATACAAGAAACTCAGGGCACCTGGCCCAGTATTCACCGGGTTCCGATGGAGGTTGTCCAAGCCATGAAAAAGCGCTGGTACAGCTTGTCCCAGGGTGACTACTGGCCCCTCTATTGCCCACTACCCACAGGCGATTCCCTTCAGACCAATCTCAGTCGATGACGGATATATTCTGGCAGGGGTTCATTGACTGCACGTAGGGCCAGCTCCTTTTCCGGAAGGGGCTGGCTGGATCGAAGAAAATACAGCCCACTTTCCGGGTTATAACTGATCGTTAACTCATCCTCTTCCTTCAACCCCTCGACTTCACTACCCACACGATAGAAATAAATAGTCCAGTTCAGTGACAGCAGTTTTTTTTCGCCTTGCTTGAGTAATTGTTGCGCATACTGCTCAGGATCAAGCACCTTCTTCCCCTGGGAATGAAAGTGCGTGGTGATCCGGCCTGATCCTTGGGGACAAACGTGGTGGGATTGCTCAATTTCCAGGGCATGTTGGTCATAAGTGTTGCGTGACAACTTATGAGTTTGACTGAAGTTTTCACTGGCCTTAGCGCCTTGAGAAAAGTAGTGCTCAACGAAATCTCTGCGCCGTTCTAACGTATCATCCAGCTTCCATTCTTTCTTTAACCGTTCCACCACTGCCGAGGGTGCATGGTAGTAATAGAAGGATTCTGTTTGGGTCAGATAATGGTGTTTGATGATGATGGGGCTGTTATCACCGTAATAATCAGCCATGCGCTGAATCTGTTGGTCACTGGATTCCAGGGCTTCCGCCAGAGGTACTTGAGTGAGGTCAAAATCCTCTTCAGGGCGTAGGAAGCAAGGAAAATACTTGAGTTCTGCCGTGAAATTGGCCGCTCGGTTTACCGGGCAGGTGTTGCAGCCACGGGCACAGGTGCATTCCTGAAACTCCAGCAATAAATCCGTATCAGCATAGCGATAAACATCTCGTCTGAAGCTTCTCTCCACAAGGGTCAGGGAGTCGGTCAGGCGATCTTTTAGAGCCTGAAGCCGGTAAAAATAATCATATAGATGGTTCAGCTCGCGTGTTAAAAGCAGCTCCAGAAACTTGATTCGAGTCGCACCCATTTCCAGGGCGTAGTCCAGCATGGCCTGGATGGATTGATCGGAGGTATTCAGCCCTTTTAACAGCACGATATTGAGCTTAAAAGGAATACCGGCTGCCTTGAGCTTCAACAAGTTGCTTTTGACACGGCTGTATTCACCATGACGCAGTGGGGCGTCTGGCTTCTGGAGATCCTGAACAATCTGATTGTAGGCTCCCTCTTCCAGACTGTGCATGGAAATATTGAATCGGATCTTGCCGGGATAGGCTGCAAAGCGATCCAGAAGTTTATCCGTTATGGCCAGGCCGTTGGAGACAAAGGTGATTTCTGGCAGGTAATTGATGGACTCCATAAAATCCAGGCAGGCAAAGATTTTTTTGGGGCTGAGTAGCGGCTCGCCGCCGGTAAAAGTAAAATCCTGAAAAGAGAGATCAGCAAACTGGCGAATGGCTTTAAAGAGGTCTTCATTAACGGCTGCACTGCGCTCCTTGCCCATCTCCATGCCCTCTTCATGGCAGAAGAAACAGGCATAGTTGCACTTTTCAGTGATGGAAAAACGCACGGATCGCTGATAATGAACCGGCTTTTCATAAAGCTGCACGTCAGTAGCGTGTGGCTGAAAACCCAGCTTTTCCAGGCGCTTTTTCGGTGGGGTCAGCCCTGCAGAAAAGGTCAACTGCATCTGCTTGATGTCCTGGTCACCCAACTGCTTTTCCAGGGCGACCAGTGTCGGCAAGGGATCAGCTTGTGTTAGTTCAATCACCGTGACCTGAGCGGTTTGCCCATCCTTTGACCAGAAATATTCCATACCAAGCTGCCTGTGATCAATGTGTTGTGAGAAGACCGCTCATCATGCCGCAAATATTCCGTCGATACCAGTGGGCTTCCTTGCCACCAAAAAGTAGCTATCCAAAGCTCTCTTTCTTGAGTTTGAAGGCCATCTGTGCGACAAAGAGCTTTTGACTTCCAAGGATAGAAAATGCCCTCTAACTCGCTTTTGCCACCGCGTTCTTCCAACCCAGATGTACGTGAATTGACTGATACTGGACTGATTAAAAAAGCCTTTCTCTATGCGTGCTGGAATTATTCATCGCCTGAAAATGCCCGCCTGCTGGAAGAAATCACGCTAGAGGCACGTTTCCGTCAAGCCCAGAATCCTCGGCTTCTCAAGCTGGTCAAAGACAGCAAAAGCAATGGTGAGTTGGCCTATAACCTGGCCCAGAAGTATGTGCGGAAATTAAAGGAAGAAGGCAATAGTGAGTCGGTTCAGTCCTGGTTGTGGGCAGTGACAAGCAGTCAACATGAATCGGTAGCCCGCCACTTAAAAATCACTTTTGAAGATTGGGAAGAATTTCAGAAACTGCGCAAAGAGCGTTGGCAGCAAAAAAACACTAATCCAAAGAAAATCAGTATTCCGGCTATTCATTTGGGCGCCCGTAATGAGCATCCCAATAGCCTGCGGGTCATGCCGGTGGCCGGAAGCTGGGAGATTCTAATTGATGAAGCAGGCATCGTCTTTGACGAACAGGTCACGGAGCTTGCCAGCCATGAAGTCAGCAAGATGGGGCGCTTTGTGGCTCTGGCCATTCCTGATAACAAGCAGCTTCCTCCTTTGAAATCCGGTTATCATGCCAAGGATGAGGCTACTCAAAAGATAGAGCAGATTCTGAAAAATCTGCTGCAGAGCAAAGCGGGTGTTTTTGGTTTTGCGGCCAACGATCCGGCCATGAACAGCCGCAGTTACTGGATGAGCCATATCTATCATTTGATGCGCTGGGTTCTTTTGCTCCTGCCCCTGCAGCCAGGCCAGACGACCCGTGTTTCTTTTCGTATAGAGCAACGCGGTAGCTATGATACTCAGACCAATCTGCAGCCCTTGCAGGAAGTTCTTGAGAATGAAATCAAAGATCTAGACCCGGAAAGGTTTCGTGATCTCAAGTTGGATCTGGCTATTATTGGTAAGGATGACCATCCCGCAAATGGTTATGTGGACACCCTGGCCAACCTTTGGGGCAGTCCTAATCCTTTCAAGAAGAAGCTTTTGGAGCACACGCGGTTACTCGGACCCTGCCTGCTCAAACCGGGCAATCTCCAGGCTCTGGAGCGCTTGTATGTGGCTTTGAACTCGCAAAGAACGCTGGTTCCTCATCAGTGGTATCAGGCTTGCAGCCATGAAGGAGCCGAGGGGGAGCATTCTCTTTTGAGCAGTTTTCTTAAACGCCTGGGCGAACAAGCCCAGCAATCCCCAGGTCTGTGGCAAAGTTACCTGCAAGAAGTGAAATACCGCCTGTCCACCAAGAATTATCGTCTGGAGCACCTGGGCTCTGCTTTGGAATGGTTAGAGCGCTATGCACCTGCTCATCATACAATCCCCCCAGCACTGGAGTTGCAATTATTGGCAGCTCGCTTGTCTTTAGCCAACCACCGGGGGCAGACTCAACCACAAATGCTGGCTCGCACTTTTGAGTTGACTCAGCAGCTGCAAGAAGAAAATGCGCCCTTAGCTTGCGAAACACTTTTGCGTCTGGCGGTCAGTGGTACTAATGCCTTTCAATTCAGCGAAACCCAACCCTTGATTGAGCAATGGTTGGCAATGCCAGTCGCTGCCCCCGGTCTTTTGAATCACGGTAAGCTTCATTCTACTCTGGGGCAATTGCTGGCATTTCAAGGCCAAGCCAGCGAGGCAGTCGCCTCTTTCGACCGAGCCTTGGAAACTTTTGAGCGATTAAGTGACCCGGAGCAGGCGAACAAGGAAAAACTTCAGACGGCCAGTTACCGCCTTTGTGCTTTGATGGATGCCGAAGACTTGGCCAGCAGCGAACAGCTTCAAACCACCTTGAGTAGCTATCTTCAGCAGGTTACTCAACAACAGGATATGAATGAGCAAGTGAAGAGTTTGGCGCGTAGCGGCGATACTTTGAATCGTGTATTTGCCCATCATTTATTGCTGCGCGCTCTGGTCAGTTGGCCGCAAGCCCTTGCCCCTTTGCGCAAGACCTACCTGGCAATGCGAGAGTTCTGGCAGGAAGGTGATGAACATCCCTGGCCTTTGATTCAGGCTTACAGGGGGTGGCTGTTGGTCCTGGAGGGTGATTCACAACAAGGCTTGGCGCTATTCAGTGAGGCCATTGAGCTGTGTGAAGCATCCAGTAAAGGCCCTACTCTGCAGTGGATGGGCGCTGTTTTGCGTCGGCTGGCCCAAGCCTTGGGCCTGGATATTGACGGGCCATCCCCAGAGCAGCAAGATGAGTTAAAGCAAAAACTGCCACAAGCCCCTCACGCTGTTCTAGCTCAGCCGCCTGCCGATCCGATCCAGCTACTGCAAGAGTGTCTGCCCTTTAATTT
>NZ_JACUUA010000172.1 GCF_014859565.1 Marinospirillum sp.
GCCCATGCGCCTCGACCGTTTTTTAAGTAACCGCCCTCATCTCAGCCGTAAAACCGCTCGTTTGTTATTACAAAATGGGCGGGTGCGGCTGGATGGAAGCATCACTTACAACCCGCTGGCGGCGGTGGATGTTTTTTCCACCCTTGAAACTCAGGGTGTGGAGGGTGACTGGCAACTGCTGCAACAAGGTACTCCACGTTGTTACCTGATGCTGCACAAACCCACCGGTTGTGTCAGTGCCACCCGTGATCCACAACATCCCACAGTGCTGGACTGGATTGATACCCCCTGGAAAGACCAGCTGCATCTGCCGGGGCGACTGGATTTCAACACCACTGGCCTGTTGTTGCTGACCAATGATGGTCACTGGTCACGGCATTTGTCCTTGCCGGATTCCGAACTACCCAAAACCTACCGGGTGACTACTCGTGACCCCATCAGCCCGGAAACAGCGGTGGCTTTTCAGCAGGGTATTTATTTTGCTTATGAAAACCTCACTACCCGACCGGCAGAGCTGGAGTTGTTGCATACTCATCAGGCGCTGCTCACCATCCATGAAGGGCGTTATCATCAGGTAAAACGGATGTTTGCAGCTGTTGGCAATAAGGTGGTGGCGCTGCATCGGCAAGCTATAGGTGCACTACAGCTGGATGCCAGCCTGCAACCGGGGCAATGGCGGATGTTGACCCCAGCTGAAGTGGATGCACTGGACTGTCGCCCGGTCAGCCACAACAACCCTTTGATCAAAACAGCGGAAACTGAATGAACAACACGATGCAACAACCGCTGGAGTGGCGCTGGTTAAACGGTCTGGAATCTGTCGCAGCGGCTGACTGGAATGCCTTGTTGCCGGATTCGGGCTATCCCTTTTTGCGCCACGATCTTTTGCTGGCGCTGGAACAGAGTGGTTGTGCCAGCCGTTCGACTGGTTGGCAACCACAACACTGGACAGCATGGCAAAAAGGCAAACTGGTGGCGGCTTTGCCGCTGTATCAAAAGTTTCATTCCCGTGGTGAATACGTTTTTGATTTCCAGTGGGCAGAGGCGTATCCCCACTTCATTGATCCACAGCCTGGAAACACTGCACAGAACTATTACCCCAAACTACTGAGTGCAGTACCTTTTACTCCGGCGCAGGGGCCGCGTTTGCTGCTGGCGGATGGCACCTCAACTGAAGCGGTACTGAAGGTATTGCAGGAGGCGTTGCAGCAGGAATTTGATGCAGGTCTGTCCGGCTGGCATCTGCTGTTTGCCGAAGCATCTCAGGTTAAACAGCTACGGCAACACTGGCCACAGCTGCTGGAACGCCATGCTTGTCAGTTTCACTGGTTCAACCGGGGCTATGCCGATTTTGATGAGTTTTTGGCAGGCATGACCAGCAAACGGCGCAAGGAAATCCGTCGGGAAAGGCGCAAGGTGGCTGAGCAAGGTTTGCTGATGAAACGAGTGCCGGGTGCCTCAATCACTGCTGCGCAGTTGCAGACTTTTTATCACTGTTACCAGACAACCTATGCACTGCGGGGGCAGCGGGGTTATCTGACGGTGGATTTTTTTGCGCGACTGCTGGCAACCATGCCGGAACAGCTGTTGCTGGTGCTGGCGGAACATCAGGGACAACCAGTGGCAGCGGCGTTGTTTTTTCAGGATGCCACCATCCTGTATGGACGTTACTGGGGTGCATTGGTGGAGGCCGACTGCCTGCATTTTGAGGCTTGTTATTATCAGGGTATTGAACATGCCATCGAACAGGGTTTGCAGCGTTTTGATCCCGGCACCCAAGGTGAACACAAGATCTCACGGGGTTTTGAGCCGGTGATCACCCATTCATTGCACTGGTTGCCAAATATTGCTTTTGCGAAGGCTGTGGATGATTTTCTACAGCGTGAGCGGCCGATGGTTGCCGCTTATTGTGAGGATGCCAAAAGCCTATTGCCTTTTCACCAAGTGGCAGCCTCAGATAGGTGATTGCCACAACACAAAACGGTTACGGCCTTCGCGCTTGGCTTGATACAGCGCAGTATCTGCACGGCTGATCAGTTCTTCGGCGGATATCTGGGTTTCAGTTCCCATCAAGGCTATACCCAGGCTGGTGGTGATATTCAGCGGCTGGTAGTTGCTCAGGTAGGTAGTGGTTTCCACCGCTTGGCGCAGGCGTTCAGCAACCAGCAGGGCTTCATTCTGCTCAGTATCTGGCAGCAGGATCAGAAACTCCTCTCCACCATAACGCCCCAGCAGATCATCCCGGCGCAGATGCTGCTGCAAGGTATTAACAAACCCCTTGAGAATCTCGTCACCGGCATCGTGACCATAGTTGTCATTGACCTTTTTAAAGTGGTCAATATCCAGCATCAGCACCGCCAGGTGTCGAGGTGTTTCTGCCTGTTTCAGCATTAATGCACTCAGCTGCTGTAATATCCAGCGGCGATTTTTGGCACCGGTCAGCTCATCGTGATGTGCCAGAAATCTCAGACGATCCTGTGATTCACGACGCCGGATAATTTCTTCATGCAGGCTGGCCGTCCTTTCATCAATGATGGATTCCCGCTGACTGCGCTCCAGCTGTAAATATCTAAACAGGCGTTGCAGCCCAAAAATAGCCAGCAAACCGGTCAGGGACAGCAGTAAAAAAGCAATCAGGTGGGTTCTGCGGCTTTCCGCCATCAACCGATCAGTCAGGCGTTCAACATAAGTGACCGGGAAAGATACACTCAGCCCACCACGAAAGTCGCCCAGTTGATAACCCATGTGAGCATGACAACTGATACAGCCTTCCTGCATATAAAGAGGAGCCATATAACGAAAACGCTGATCCACCACTTCGACATATTCATTCAACTGCTGATCACGCAGCAGTTGCAGCGCACGAGTTTCCCAAGGGTCAGCTTTGTTGGAGGGATTCATCAACCGATCACTGGTCAGATTGATCTCCAGATGACTGCCTTGCATGATTTCAGCAATCTGGCGAGTCATGTAAGCAGGATTCAGTTTGGTCAGAGTCACCCCAGCAGGTGAAGTAATGGTTTTTTCAGGGATAACCAGATAAGGGTTTTCCGGTGTGGAGTCAGTTAAGGGTGCATAAACTCCGCCGTGTTCAGCATTCCAGTTGCGTAGGGTTTGCACCAGGTTAAAAGCCACCTCACCCCGCTGACGTGCCATTTCATAACCTGCTTCCTGCAGGGTGTTGCTGTTTTGAAGGTAAATCAAACCCACCACCAGCGCCCAGAAAGGCAAGGGCAACAACAAGCACCAACGGGACTGGATCAGTTTGATAAAAGTTATGCGCAACTCAGGCTCCTGACAGGGTATGCACCAATACGGAGCAAACCTTACTCCGGCAAAAAGATTTTGTCTCTAACAAATAGGTATAAAATCTTCATTTTATTGTGTTGCCGGTAAAAAGCTAGCGCAACTCCAGTATATACGCTTATCATGATTTTAATATGACCATTGATTTTATGGGGTTTATTTAAGCGTGTTTGCAATAAGGAGTTGCTAATGTTTGTTTGTGGAAAACAGCAAGTATTGTCCGGGTTGTTAGTGTTGGTTTTGTTGATGAGCGGTTCTTTGCAGGCTGCTGATCTGCGGATCTCCGGTGCCAGCACCATCTACCCAATACTGGAGCAGCTGGCCGGTGACTTTCAACAGCAAAGCAGCCACAACCTCTTGCTGAGTGCCGGGGGCAGTGGTCGCGGCATCTCTGATGTACGTTCTGGTGCCTCGGATATGGGTATGGTGTCCCGCTCGTTGCGGGATGAAGAAAAAGCCGACCTGTTATACACCACCATTGGGCTGGATACTCTGGTGTTTATTGTCAACCAAGCCAACCCTCAGCAAACAATTAACAAAGCCCAATTAATCAGCCTTTACATGGAAACAACCAGCTGGCAGCAACTGAATGGTTATGCTTGGCCGGTGCGACTGGTCTCCAAAGAAGTGGGGCGCAGCACACTGGATCTGTTTGAAGAGTTTTCCGGTTTAAAAAGCCCGGATCGCAGTGGTGCATCAGGCACACTGATCAGCCGCCGTGCCACGGTGATTGGCTCCAATCTGGAGGCTCTGTCGCTGGTGGGTGGTCAGCATGGTGGTGTGGGTTATGTTTCTCTTGGCACCGCTGCATCTGTGCGCGATCAGGGTATGCCGATACGTATTTTACAGCTGGATGGCATTACACCCTCTGCCCAGACCATTCAATCCGGCCAGTACCCGATTCGACGTGAATTAAATCTGGTTTATCGTGAAATAACACCATCCATTGAAGCACTCTTGTCAGTGCTGAATACATCCCGTGGACAGGCTGTCATCAGTCAGGCTGGATTTATTGCTGCAGGAGGCCGTTGATTATGAAGATGACACTGATTAAAAAGATTGCCCTGCCTTTTCTGCTGTTGGCGGCCATTATCCTGACGGTATTTGCCAGTGTTTATTGGCTGCTGGATCGTCAGTTGCTGGAGCTGGTGGATAGCCGTGAGCGTATGAGTCGGGTGGAGTTGAATATTGAGCGAATCACAGCGGATCTGCAAAGTGGCATCCTTTCATTGAATGATGAGTATTTTATTGCAGCGGCTCAAACATCCTTGCTGGTGGAGCAGGAGCTGCAGTGGTTGCAGGCTCAGCAGCCGGAGTTGCTGCGTGGTTTTAATGAACAGTACCAGCAGTTTTATGCCGGTATGGTGGCGGTCAGCTCTGTTTTTCTGGAGCAACGGGTTGAAGAAGGTCAACAGCGGCTGTCCGATCTGCGTCTGGTCAGACAAGAAATGAGTAAAGTGGCAGCGGCTGTTAATACCAGCTTGGCTGAGCGTTATGCCAGTAGTGTGACACTGCTCAACAGCGTGATGATGATTGCCTCGGTAGTGATGTTGTTGGTTCTGGTTGCTGTTTTATGGCTGGTTAAATTCCTGATTGCTCCGGTTTATCAGATGCGCCAGATGATGCAACAGATTGCGGAGGGTGCCGGTGATCTGACCCAGACCTTACCGGCAAACAGCAGTGATGAGATTGGTGATATCGCCCGTGCCTTTAATCGCATGATGCAAACACTGCGAAGCCTGATTAATGATGTACAAAGTGCGGCTCACCAGATTGCCAGTGCAGCGGAAGAACAATCACAGGTCACCGAAAGGGCGCTGGAGCTGGTGCATCAACAACGCAGTGAAGCAGAACAAGTGGCTGCGGCAGTACATGAAATGGCTGCGGCCAGTCAGGAAGTGAGTGATAACACTTTGGCCGCCACCGAAGCAGCCCGAGAAGGGCGCAATAGTGCCGAACGTGGACAGGCACTGGTGCAGCAGGAGATGAGTGCCGTTCATGAGCTGGCGGAAGAAATAGAGCGTGCAGCTGATGTGATCCGCCAGTTGAATACTCACTCACAGGAAATTGGCAGTGTGTTGCAGGTGATTCGAGATATTGCTGAGCAGACTAATCTGCTGGCGCTGAATGCTGCCATAGAGGCTGCCCGTGCGGGTGAGCAAGGGCGGGGTTTTGCGGTGGTGGCTGATGAAGTTCGCAGCCTGGCCAATCGAACTCAGGATGCGACCAAGGACATTGAACGCACGGTGGATATTCTGCAGAAGGGTGCCGCAGATGCGGTTAACGTGATGACCCGCCAGCAGTCAGAAGCCCACAAGGATGCCAAAATGGCCGAAAAAGTGATTGCAGCACTGGCTGATATTCAGGCGGCCATTCAGCGTATTGAAGATATGAATGTGCAGGTATCTTCTGCGGCAGAAGAGCAAAGTGCCGTGGCGGAAGAGATCGACCGCAATGTCACACAAATTAATGTGGGTGTGCAGGAAATTGCCGCCGGTACCGAACAGAGCACCCAAGCCAGCCAGTCATTGGCACAACTGGCGGAAGGTCTGCGTGATCAGGTTGGGCGTTTTAAAGTTTAAGATCAAAGTGATCCGCATCCTGCCAGGCGGGGAAAGACGCTCGAAAGTTATTGAGTTTTTCAGCGCTCAGGGTGCGGGTTTCTACAAAACGACCACCCACCGGGTGATCCAGCAGCAGTTGCCCGGCAGCATCCACCAGCAGGCTGTCACCGGAGTAGGCCAGCCCTTTGCCATCCGTACCAACACGGTTGACTCCGGCGACATAACTCAGGTTTTCGATAGCACGCGCCTGTAACAGAGTACGCCAGGCATGGCGGCGGCTTTCTGGCCAGTTGGCGATATAAATAGCCAAATCATAATCACCGGTATTACGACTGAACACCGGAAAACGCAGGTCGTAACACACCTGTGGCAGGATACGCCAACCCCGATACTCCACCACCAGTCGTTCACTTCCAGCCTGATAATGCTCCTGCTCCTGAGCCATACGGAACAGATGACGTTTGTCATAATGGTGAGTCTGTCCTTCCGGGGTCACCCAATACAGGCGATTACGAAAACCTGTGGCATCCCGCACTATGACACTGCCGGTGATGGCGGCACCCGTTTGTTGTGCCTGCTGTAACATCCATTGCAGGGTGTTGCCCTGTTCGGGTTCTGCCAGAAGTTCCGGCTCCATACTAAAACCAGTGGTGAACATTTCCGGCAGAATGATCAGGTCGGTTTGATTAACCAGTGGTGTTAATTTGTCGGCCAGCATCCGCTGATTGGCATCCGGTTGATGCCAGTGGAGTTCGGTCTGAACCAGTGTGACACGCAGATCGGTGGAAGGCGCAGTGGTCAGCATCGTGGTTCTCCTGAGCAGTGATGATTTCAGCCGTGTTTTATAAAGTGCGGAGTTTTTCAGCCGCAGCCAGCAGAGTGGTTGATCCCTTGGCAAAACAAAAACGCACCCAGCGCAGGTGTTCCGGTGGCTGCTGGTAAAATACCGATAGCGGAATAGCCGCCACACCGGCTTCGGTAATCAGCCACTGCACAAATTCGGTATCTGGCAGATCACTGATGGCAGCATAGTCCATCAGCTGAAAATAAGTGCCTGCGGAGGGTGTGAAGATAAAGCTGCTTTGTTGCATTTCAGCGTTGAACAGATTGCGTTTCTGCTGATAAAAATCC
>NZ_JACUUA010000448.1 GCF_014859565.1 Marinospirillum sp.
GGTGGGTCGTGCCGGACGTGGTATTGATCATGCCGTCGGTGTGTTGATGTCGGGCGTGGAGGATGGGGATATTCACGAATTTTTCCGTGACTCGGCCTTCCCTTCCGAGGTGCAGGTCAATGAGATCTTGCAGGTGTTGGAAAGCAGCGATGGTTTGTCACTTCGCAACATTGAGGAGCAAACTAACCTGCGCCATGGCCAGATCGAAAAAGCATTGAAGCTGCTGAGCGTGGAAAACCCTGCACCGGTCATCAAAGATGGCAGCCGTTGGCTGAGAACGCCAGTAAGCTATCAAATGGATCAGGCTCGAATTGCTCATTTAACCGAGCAGCGTGTACAGGAATGGCAGGAGGTTAAGGCGTATCTGGATGATGCGGGCTGCAAAATGACTTTTTTGTGCCGAGCGCTGGACGATCTTGATCCCACGCCTTGCGGTCAATGTGCATCATGCTTGGGTCAGCCTGTTATCAATGCTCCGGTTGATCCTGCTTTGGCGCATCGTGCAGGTATTTTCCTTAAACACGCAGAAATGGTGATCACCCCAAAAGTACAGGTGGCGACCAATGCATTTTTGGAGTACGGCTTTAGAGGCAATCTACCTCAGCAACTTCGCGCACAGGAAGGCCGTGTTTTATCCCGCTGGGGTGATGCCGGTTGGGGACGCATGGTTGCCGACAGTAAACATGCCGGGCGTTTCAGTGATGAGTTGGTTGAAGCTATGGCGGAAATGATTCAGCAGCGGTGGCAGCCCAACCCTGCGCCTCAGTGGGTGTGCTGCGTACCCTCGCGTAATCATCCTGAATTGGTACCAGATTTTGCCCGCCGTTTGGCTGCACGTATAGGTCTGCCGTTTGTGGATGCCCTCAGCAAAGTGAAAGACAACCAGCCGCAAAAAGGCCAGCAGAACCGCTTCCACCAATGCCGTAATCTGGACGGTGCCTTTGCTGTGACGCAGCTTTATCAGGGGCAACCGGTTTTGCTAGTGGATGACATCTTGGACTCCGGCTGGACGCTGACGGTCATCGCGGCACTGTTACAGCAAGCAGGCAGCGGTGTGGTCTATCCTGTTGCACTGGCTTCATCTTCGGTAAAAGACTCATGAATGTATCCAGCTTATTATCTCCCACAGCGCAAGCAACCTTGCTGCTGACCAGTTATTTTTCAAAAGCCAGCAGCGAGACTGCCAAGCCGCTTA
>NZ_JACUUA010000173.1 GCF_014859565.1 Marinospirillum sp.
CTGCTTGCGATCTAGCTCAGTATCAACAAAGTATTTGAGCAGAGTATCGACAACCAGTTGATCCCTTGAGGGCACAATCACATGCCTTTGCAGATCAGTGGAAAGATAGTCTTTACCGTTAAAACGAATCTCGCTGAAATCCAGATTACTGTGAAGCCTAAAAGCGTTAATAGGTGATAAGAGCCCCTGTTTAATTGCCTCGACTAAACTCAGGTCAGTTTCGTAGCTGCCAAAGATATCCTCTAGCTTTTGCGCATCCAGCCGTTGGTCGGTTGCCGTTAAGCCGACCAGGGTTTTCAGCTGAAAATGCTGAATGACCTTCTTCACAGTCGGCGCAGTCGCGTGATGCGCTTCATCCACCGCGAGATAATCAAACTGATCCGCTGGTAAGTGCGTAAAAAGGCGGCTCATCATCGAGTAGGTTTGCACCACCAGATCATTATCCAAGCCCTCACCGACTTGCCAAGCATGAAGACCATGATCACCCAAGCGTTTTGAAATCTTTTGAATATGGTCTTGCTTTAACTGCTTGGAAGGCACCATCACCAAACCTTTCTTGGCTGAACCAGCGTGATATTGCTCAACCAGATCAGCAATCAACACCTCAGTTTTGCCTGTTCCGGTCGGCAAGACCACTAAAAAGGCATTCTTACCCTCTGCTCTTGCCTGGCGCATTGCTTCAAGCTGATTGACCTGGTGATCCAGTAATTTAAAAGAGCGTGACACACTGATCTTCTGAGCCAATTCAAAAGACTCAGCGGAACCTAAGAAGCGCTTTAGCTCCTCATGAAAGTTCTCAACAAACCGCATCCCTTCCAATGACCAACGAAAGACCTTGACGCCATAAGCTGCCAAGGAATTCTGCTTAACCAGTTGGCGTCGATATTGGAGCTTGCCGGTAATGATCGGGTGGTGATAGGTCTCCCCGTTCTTTTCTATGGCAACATCACGGCCATCTGCCCGCCGAACATAGTAGTCAATCCAGCGTGTCTGTCCGTGAACATCAATCATGGGGTGTTCGCGAACAACACAGTCAAGCGCTTCACGACCATAGCACTCAATAAAAGCCTGCTCGAAATGAGCTTCTGGCAGGGTCGGATCAATCTCGGATAGGGCACGATTACCACCAGCCCTAATTTCATCCTCGCTAAAATCGCGGTTCAGGTAAGTTTGAAGCAGTTTCCACTCATGCTCGAGTTCGTCCTGGTCATCAATCAGCATTCGAAATAGCCGAACATGCCGATGCATCAGCCCGTTTTGCTCTTTGGTGTATTCAGTATAAGAGTAGGGGTGGTTGCGATCACAAGACCCATGATCCACCATAATGGCGGTATCAGTCCCTGGCTGATGAAAGAGCAAGCCCCTTAGCAAAGGCCTCTTGATGGAAAAACCCAAGGACTGAAGGCGCTGCGTTAGAATTTCTAACAGCCGAGGAGGAAAAGCGGGACTGTTTTCAATGGGCTGTTTCAAAGGTGCTCATCCTTGCTTAATGATATTAATCCACTCTTGAACCCGTGAATGTTATGACAACACTAGAGTTCTATAACCAAAACGCTGAGTCTTTCTTCAAAGATACCATTCAAGTTGATATGTGTGAACTCTACCGCCCCTTCATCCAGCGACTCAAACCCAAGGGGCGCATTCTCGATGCTGGCTGTGGATCTGGACGCGATGCCAAGGCATTCTTGGAAATGGGATTTCAGGTCGATGCCATGGATGCGTCAGTGGAGATGGTCAAGCTGGCCAGCGAATACACAGGGCTACCTGTTAAGCTCCAAATGTTCGAGTCCATTAATGAGGTTGAAGCCTATGATGGAATCTGGACTTGCGCATCGTTACTACACTTACCCGAAGCTGAGCTACCTAACGTCTTCACTCAACTGACCAACTCACTCAAGCCTGGTGGCTTTTGGTATATGTCGTTTAAATATGGCAACGGTCAAAGAGAAAAAGATGGACGAGTGTTCACTGACATGGATGAGCAAAAAATGCAGGCGCTGTTAAAGGGCTGCCCAAAGCTTAAGCTTTTTCAGCAATGGGTAACGGAAGACATCAGACCGCTCAGGAGTGAGAGGTGGTTGAATGTGATTGCCCATAAGTGCGCATCATGAACGGCTTACTCATCCTTGGCTGCTCTTTTTCAAGACTTTCAAAACCACTTTCGCCCTGGAAGCCCCCACGTATTCAATCTGGGGTTTGCTGGCCCATTCGCTGCTGCCTAGGTCCAGCAGGATGACAACGCTGGCTTCCAGTCCTTTAACGGCTGCGATGTTGTAGGCGCATGACTGGTATTGGGGTTTTTCATTCAGCAGTGTTTGCAGGGTTTCGCTTTTTTCGACTTTGAACGGAGTGAGCAGCAGCATGTCGCTGGGACCAAAACCCTGGCTTTCGAGCTTGCTAATGACTTGCTCAAGTGCCTGCAGCTGTTGCTGTGGCGTTTTCCAGCGGATGACTTCAACCGGCTGGTTGCTGTTGGGCAGGTGTTCACCGGGTTCAGCTGCTTCCTTGTGGTTGGCCTTCAGCCAAGTAGCAATTTCGTATGCATTACGGTAGTTCTGGTGGAGTTTGAAGGGGTAAGGCACCAGCCCATCAAATACATCCACCGGCAGAGAAAAGTTGCGTGCGTAGAGGTTTTGTTCAGGATCGGCCACCAGAGTGATGTGCGCCTCGTGTTTCAGCAACTCGCTGATCACCAGCCACCAATCAGGCTCGTAGTCCTGAGCTTCATCAACCACCAGGGCATCCCACTGCTCGGGGTTTTGCTCCAGGGCTTCGAGCAGCAGATTGGGTGCGGTTTCATTATAAAAGCGGCCTACTGCTGCAGGGTCGTTGGGGATCTGCCAGGCGAGACCTGCGGCTCTGGCGCGGCTTTCACACAGCTGGTGAAAAGTCGCGACCTCAATGTTTTCATCTGAGGGATCTTCCCCTAGTGATTTGCGGTGAGCGTCCGCCAGCGCGATGTTAAAACAGAGCAGCAATACTTTTTTGCCTGCTTGTGCCAGCTCCTGTGCCCGCAAGCGAGCCAGCAAGCTTTTACCGGTACCTGCACCACCGAAGATTGCCATACGCGGGATGTGCTCCAGCAAGCGCAACACCCATTGCTGTTCATGGCTGAGGCGCAAGAGTTCCGCTTCCAGTGCCCGCGCCTGATCCGCACCCGTGCTGACCAGAGCGCAAGCCGGGCGCAGCAGGCGGCTGCGGATCAGTGTGGCTTGCTGGCTGGTTAATGGCAGGCTGTTACTGGCCTGAGGACCAGCAAAAGCGGTGTTTTTGAAGCGATGGATGATCTGGGTGGCTTGCAGGGGGTTGAAGTCCGGAGCCAGCAGGAAGTGGTTTTGGTTCACTGCCATTTCAGGAAAGTCACCCTCCCAGCGGTGGGTATCAGGAAACACCAACACCGGAGCGATGGGTAGTCTGATGCTGGTTCCCAGGGCCTTTTCCATGCCTTGCAGAAGGCTGTTGCTGCATTTTTTCAGCTGTGCCAGTGGCGTGTTTTTTAATTCATGGGTGCCGCTGTTGCCCTCCGTCAGCCAGCGCCCTTGACCGTCTAGCCGAATGCCACCGCCTTTGACTTCCCAGATTTGAATGCCGTGTTGCGGGTGGAACAGCAGAAAGTCGATTTCGCCGATCCAGGTGCCTTTGTTATCGCGGGTTTGGGTGGCGAGGCTGAAGTACACTTCCAGGCCATCAAAGTCTAGTTCACGTAGCCAGCGATACACCTTGGCTTCTGCGCGTGAAGGAAGCTGGTTGAGCTCCTGCTCACTGAGTCGGGGGTAGATCTGTGCCATCCAGCACTCCTTTTTTCATTTTAGGGAAGCTACCCCAAATTAACTTGTTTGACCAGTGGTGATGTGTACAGCTCGATGCAAGGTGTATGCACCTGGTTTTGCGTTGTTGCGTCTTATTGTGTCGCACACTGCTGTTAAGCTAAATAAAACTAATTACGGAGGATGCCTATGACTCAGACCGCGACGCTGATCCAGACCCGAGAAATTTTGCAGCACCAGTTACAACTGCTTTGGCAGCAGCCAGATCTGGCATCTTGCCTGCCCCCGGTGATGCTTTGGGGACCGCCCGGTGTTGGAAAAAGCACGGTGATACGTGAGTTGTGCAAGGAATTGCAAATCGGCTTTATTGATGTGCGCCTGGCGCAGCGCGAACCTGTTGATTTGCGGGGCCTTCCGGTTCCAGACGGTGATCAGGTGCGCTGGTTGCTGTCATCTGAGTGGCCGCGCAATCCTAATAGCAAAGGCATCATCCTGTTCGATGAGCTGACAGCCGCAGACCGGACTTTGCAAGTGGCAGCTTATGAGTTCATTTTGGATCGGCGGCTGGGTGAACTGTATCAGGTGCCTGATGGCTGGTTAATTTGTGCAGCAGGGAATCGCAGTGAGGATCGTGCGGTAGCGATGACCTTTTCAAGCGCACTGGCCAACCGCTTCTGTCACCTGGAACTGGCTCCTGATCTGGAGGAGTGGGTTCGTTGGGCTGCATCCCGCGCACTGGATCCACTGGTGAGTGCGTTCCTGCGCTTTCGCCCTCAGGCTTTTTTCAGCATGTCCGGCAATTTGGAGCGAGGCTGGCCTAGCCCCCGCAGTTGGGAGCGGGTGGCGCACTTACTGCAACATCGTCAGCAACTCAGCTGGGATGCATTGGCGCTGATGGTGCACGGTCTGGTTGGTGAAGGAGCAGCAACTGAATTTTTAGGTTTTGCTCGCTGGGCCGAGCAGCTGCCGGATATCCCCGCTCTGCTGCGTGGTGAATTGCTTTTTGAACCACCAGGGCGTGCCGATCAGCGCTTTGCCTTATGTGCAGCTCTGGCTTATCACCTTTGGCGCGCTAAGGATGCAGCTGAGCAGCAACTTTTTCTGGAGCATTTCTTTCGCATAGGGTTAGCACTATCCAGCGACTTTGCCACCCTGGCGATGATGGATGCGATGGAAGGGCAGGATGAAGCGGAGCAGATGCAACGTGCAGAAGCGATTTTTTGCCATCCACGCTTTGAGGCTTGGTCTAATTTGCATGGCCAAGTGTTGGCGCGTGCACAGGAAGCTTGCTTTACCAGTAGCACATCAAATCTGCAAAAGGGAGAGCAATTGCCGCAGCCCAGCGAGTCATTGCGACATATTTAGTCGCATGCATACGCGGGTGATTCTGATCGCAACACAGGAGCTTTAAGAATTGTTGACTGACTCATCTCGTTATTCTGGAGCGCTGTTAGGCCTGGCTTGTGGTGATGCACTGGGTGCTGCACTGGAGTTTGAAGGCCGAGATACGTTTGAGCCTGTTTCTGGTTTTACCGGCGGCGGTGTTTGGCAGTTACAGCCCGGTGAATGGACGGATGACACTAGCCTGGCACTGTGTCTGGCAACCAGCTTGGTAGAAAAGCAGGGGTTCTGTGCGCATGATCAAATGCAGCGCTATTGGCGCTGGTACAGTGAAGGCTATCTAAGCTGCACGGGGAATTGCTTTGATATCGGCAACACTACAAGACGAGCACTGTCCAGGTTTAACCTGAGCCAGGATCCTTGGATGGGTGACGCATCACCAGCACTAAGTGGTAATGGTGCACTGATGCGACTGGTACCTGTGGTGATGGCTACAAGAAACGATATCCAGAGTTTGTGGCGCTGGACCATCGACAGCACGCGTACCACTCATGCCAGCCCAGATTGCATCGACGCTTCACTGGTGTTTGCCAGCCTGTTGCATCGAGTATTGCAGGGGGAGTCTTTACGGAGTGTGCTGCAATCCCCGGCTCACCCTGGAATACCTCACGGGCAGTCAATTCAACGCATCCTCAATGGGGAATATCATTTTCTACATCGTAGTGAGCTAGGTAAAGGCTTCTACGTTATTGAAGCGTTAGAAAATGCCTTGTGGGCTTGCTGGCATGGTGACGATTTAGAGTCCACTTTATTGTTGGCAGCCAACCTCGGGGGTGATGCAGACACCATAGCGGCCATTGCAGGCCAGCTGGCAGGCGCGGCCTATGGGGTGGAGGCATTACCAGATCAATGGTTAGAGCAACTGGCCTGGTACCAAGAGCTGATGCAAATGGCTGATCAGCTATTGCAACTCAACTTGTCCCTGACCGCATCTGCTCGATGAGAAAATGAAAAAAACTAGGGACGACCTGTGTGGCGGGTCCGTATAACCCGTCTTCAAAATCTGGACTGGTTTTTTCCATATTCAGCTCGATGCAGTAAGCTGATTCTGCAGCATCCAAAAAACCGGCGGCAGGATAAACGCGACCGGACGTGCCAATCGAAATAAACAGATCGGCCTGTTCGACCGCTTTGTAACAGGCATCAAGGTGGTAGGGAGTCTCACCAAACCAAACAATATCGGGTCGCAATGCTTGCGCTGGCTCACAGCAACTGCACTTGTCTTCAAGGCTTAAAGTGCCCGACCAGGCTTGTGTTTGCCCGCTGAGACTGCAGCGAGCACGCAATAGTTGACCATGCATACTCAAAAGGTTTTGGCTTCCAGCACGTTGATGCAAGTCATCAACATTCTGACTGATCAGCGTAAAGCGCCCTCCAGCTTCAAGCTGCACTTTTTCAAACTCAACCAAGGCCAGATGAGCAGCATTGGGCTGAATTTCCGGCAGCTGCAACTGTGCACGCCGTTGGTTGTAGAACTGGTGAACCATGGCAGGGTTGCGGCGAAAGGCATCGGGTGATGCCACTTCTTCAATACGATGGTTCTGCCACAAGCCGTTCTGATCACGGAAGGTGCTGATGCCTGACTCTGCAGAAATGCCAGCGCCGGTTAACACAACCACTTGTGGATAAATAAGTTTCAT
>NZ_JACUUA010000174.1 GCF_014859565.1 Marinospirillum sp.
GTAAAATGAAGGTTGATGAAATCTCTACCCAGGATGTGATTTCAGTTTTACAACCCATCTGGACAACCAAGAACGAGACTGCGAAGCGTTTACAGGGGCGAATAGAGAACATTCTTGATTATGCTGCGGCTCACAACTATCGCGACTCAGTGAACCCAGCAAGATGGCGTGGACACCTCGACAAATTATTGCCGAGGCCATCAAAAATCCAAAAAGTAAGGCATCACCCTGCCATGCCCTACACAGAAATTCATGAGTTCTGGTCTGATTTAGAAGCAAATGACTGCACTTCATCACGGGCGCTCCAGCTTCTAATTCTGACCGCAACTCGCACATCAGAAGTGCTTAATGCAACCTGGGCTGAGTTTGATCTGGACAACAAGATATGGATCATTCCTGAAAGCAGAATGAAGGCAGGTAGAGAGCACCGTATTCCGCTATCCAGCCCTGCGCTACAGATACTTCAGACACGGCCAAGGGTTGTCGATAACCCTTATGTATTTCCTGGTGCGAAACAAAGCAAACCTCTATCTAACATGGCTCTACTCGCCTTGATGCGAGGCATGGGGTACGGCAAAGGTAACCAAAAAGCCGAATATGTTCCCCATGGCTTTCGCTCTACCTTCCGTGACTGGTCTGGAGAGGTGTCCAGCTACCCAAGAGATGTTGCAGAAATGGCGCTGGCACACACCATAGAAAACAAAGTTGAAGCAGCATACCGTCGTGGAGACCTATTTGAGAAGCGCCGTCAGATGATGCAGGATTGGGCTGATTTCATCCTAAAAAAAGCCAGCCAGCTCTGATATGTAACACCACAGCTAAACCCAAGCAGCCAGATTACTGGCCGCCTGGGTTTTACCGGTGCGTTGGGGACGTTCAGGATTCTGTATCAGCAACCCGGTTAGGGTCGAACAGGTACTGTGTAAACTCGCGGATGAAAGCTGCGCTTATTCTGACTTTTGCTTGTTTGCTTTTAATTGCCCCACTCCTCCAGTTTGCTGACCCACTCATTAAAGGCCGGACAGTGTTCCCGCATCACATCCAGACCAATAGCTTCAGCAATCAGTGGCCCATGTTCTGTTTTGGAGTAAGTACCTTTTTCAAATATGGTAAGAATACGCTTGGAAGGCGCGGTTTCCGGGCTATCGTTGATCTCTTCAGGGCTGCCAAACTCACTCCTGACCTTCTGCAGCTGAGAAAACACTTTTTCATTCCAGCCATCCAGCACCCATTGAAACTCCTCTACATTGCTGAACAGCAGAGCCTCAAACTCATGCATCTGAACATAAGGCAAAATAAAGCGAGGATCGAACCCCTGGGTGCTTTGTTGTACCCCCTTCAGAATGTCGGCTTCTAACTCTGTGCGGCTGCGACCATTGCGCTGCTTAAAGCCGTAAAAGTCCACCAGAGTAGTGATTCGGTCAGCCTCTTTGTACTGGTGAGAGATGAATTTCACCAACCTCTCAACCGTAACGCGGCCACCCCGATGATTACCCGAAGGAGCCTGCAATAATGCGGGGTAAGCCCATATTTTAGAACCAGCAAGGTGAGGAGCCAGACAGGTCTTGATGAACTCAACTTCAGTTTGTCCTTCACAAACAATGCAAACTCGCGTCATGCTCCACCCCCGACAGGGTTTTTAAGCCAGATGTCGGAAAGCTGGTAGTCATCATCAAGCCATTCCTGATAGTCCTCACGAGGAAGATTACGCAGCCTGGTTTCGCCCCTCTGACTTTCAGCAACAATGATATTTTCCAGAGCAAAGCAATCGACCATATAAGGCGACTGGGTTGCTACAAAAACCTGGTGCTTACTGGAAAGGCGCTTGAGCATTTCAGCGACCAGAGTAATCGCATGGGGGTGCAAGCCCAACTCAGGCTCATCAAAAAACATCACATCGGGTAGGCGTTCCGGCGGCAGGTTCAGTAATGTCAGTAAGCAGAATAGACGTAAGGAGCCGTCGGATGTCAGATGAGCACCAAACACTTTATCGCTGTAAAGGCCTTGCCAGCGCAGCTCAACCTTCCCGGCAAGCGGCTCTAAAACAAAATCCTTGAAGGTTGGCAAAACACGCTGGATTTGACGCACAATGATTTTGTAGCGGGGTAAGTCTGATTCGTAAAGATCCAGCAATACGGCAGCCAGGTTGCCACCATCAGAACGTAAACGGAAAGATTCGCTGGTGTCCCAGCGCAAGCGAATAGCAGCCTTGGGAGAAGTATCGTGAAACTGGTAAGTGGCACAGTTACGCAGTACCGAACAAATTGCCTTGGCCGTTGCATCGGTTTGCTCAGGAAGCCTGGCTTCTTTCCCGACCTCCTTCAGCTCTACCCAGTTGGTGCCACGGTAAGCTTCATTAGACACCATTACGGTGTCACCGGCAGAAATATGAGTCAGATCAAACCGGTAGCTGTTTAAACCAGCGGTTGTTTGCAGTGAGATTTCAGCATGAATGCAGGGCGTTTGCCTGGCACCCATAAAAAACTGATCATCACCACCACCTTGACGCAACACAAATTCCTGCAGGTTTTGTGACTTAAGCATCCGGCTGAGCATTTCAAAAAAACGGATCAGCGTTGATTTGCCAGCACCATTGGCACCAATTAAAACAGCCAGTTGTGGCAATTCAAGCTGCTGGATAGATTGCAGGCTACGGAAACCTTCAATCGTGACCGACTGAATTCTGATGGATTGCTTTGAGTCAGCCATCACACACCCTCCACCTTATTGACGAGCTTTCTGAGGTACTGATCCTGGTCTTCCTCCCTGAACAAGATATTCCAGTTTTCGAGCATTGCCTTGGTCACCGGTTGGCCATCTGTGCCCTTCCATGCTCCAGTCAGAAATGCAGAATGGGTTTCAGAGATCAGGAAGGCGTGGAGCTCAATGTTGCTGTTAGCCTTATTTTGCAGATGGAGATCGTTCTCGATTTCTTTGATGGTTGCATGGAAACGGACTTTAGGGTCTTCAGGCTTATGGTTCCTCAGTCCCTTGGGATCAATGAAAATAACCTTTTGCACACCATCTTTCACTAGCCACAGAATAAAGTCCGGGTAGAAACCACCGTCGATAAAGACACCTACAGCCCCCTGGCCGGTTTGATTCCGCAGCAGGTAGACATCGTAGCCATCAAAAACCTGAGCCTGGTAAGCGTTCTGAATGTCTTTGACCAGCTCTCTCTCACCTTTATTAAGAGAAACTGGGGTTACCTGAAAATCCAGACCTTGTGTGGCTGCAAGTAAAGGCTGATAGAAATGGCGCTCACACCATAAAAACTCCAGACCATCCTCTATCTTGCCATTCCAAAGATCCACTTCGCCTTTAGAGATCTTGTCTCTCAGGTGGTTTAGTCGGGTAATCAACGAATCATGGCGCACCCGGTCCAGAGTCACCAGGTAGCTTCCCTGAGGGGTCTCTTTGCGAACACCAGGCAAATATTTGCTGTTCTCAGTAATTGGGCGGTATTCCAGCTTGTCAGACTCCCACTGGCGTCTACGCAACCCATAAAACATTTCACAATACTTTCTGAGCAGAGCAATAGCCATATCCTGCCAAAGCGTCATGCGCTCTAAGCTGGTTAAAGCCATCACTTCCTCAGGTGCGTAAAGCGTGTACCAGCCTGTTTCTGCCAGCAAGCTTTTAACCACATCCTGCGTAATTGTTAAATTCGACCAGCGCTTATCGCGTTTAAAAGCTAGTAGCTCAAAATAAAGCTGGCGAGTGTCGAATAGCGAAATATGCAGGCTATTCAAAGTGGAGGTGTCTCGGCCTGCTTCACGCTTACCCGCTTGATCAGTCGAGAACATACCTACCTGAGGGTAAAAATCTAAAACAACTCTTGGTGGGTTGCAGAAATAGTCTCGCTCCGATGGCTTAAGGGCAGAGGGTGCTTTCAATACCACCTGTTCAGCAAGCTCTAAAAAGGCGCTTCCAGAGCCACCAATTGCCTTACCTGAAACTGATTCCTTGACCCGAATTACATTCAAGTTATCGGGCAGGTTAGCCATAGGTTTCAGAGGCAAAACGAACTCCTCCAAGCCCTCATTGACTGGTATTTCTTCATCTTCCAGCTCCTTACGGAACTGAGCAATATAGTCCGCCTTCACACCAAAGATGTTCAGGGTTTCCAGGATACCGATATGCTTAGGACGCTCAATATTGGCTGAACGCAAACCAGTCGTCAGCTCTGCTGAACGCTTCAAGGTGGTTTGCCATCCTTTGAGTCGAACACCTCTGCCAAACAGCTGGATGATCTGGGCACCTTCATTCTTGCCCACATTCATCAGGGTCATGTTGGAAACGCGCCAACTACTCCAACCTTCAGTGAACTTCTTGGAGCCCAGCAGCAGATTGACTGACGACTGCTCATGGTTGATTTGCCGAAACAAGGATTCGCTAAATCTGGCATCCTGAACATAGAGCCCATGTTTATCACACAGCTGAACCAATTTGCTGTCGTCACCGACATTGATCACACCAAAAGGGGTGTCCGAAGAACCAGCCCTAAGAGCAATCTCGCCTGCAACACCGGTAATGTTTTCTATGTGTAGACGCCCACCGGTTGAGTGAAAAATACGGGCCAAAATATCTTGGTACAGCTGCTCACCGCTTTCATTCAGTTCCTTCAGGTAGTTAAAGCGACCATGCAGTAGATCTGTTCCACCTTGGCTGACCATTCCTTTGTTGAGCAGGTATTCAATCGCTGCTACCGTTTGCTGGTGCTTATGGAGTATCTGGTCAACAAAGTGCAGCACCTTAACTGTATCTGAGGCTTCGCCCGAGGAAAGAGTCGCCGTCACCTTAGAGCTGACAAAGACCCACAAAGGCCGCTGCAAATTAAACGGCATGAGTGACCTTTGTTGATCGTCATACAAACGCAGCTGCTGGTAATAGCTCAAAAGGGACGCGACTAGATAGCGAAACTCATCTTCCGCATTGGGATTTTTTTGCAGGTTCAGAATCTGTGACTGCTTACCATACCCGTCGCTGTAAAAATGGCGGTAGGAGTAGTCAAACAGAATGGCTTTAGTATAGGTTTGACGCAGGTTCTCATGTTTAGAACCTGATTGGGCAAAGGTGGCGGAATACTCGAATGAGAAACCATCTGCACACATCTTCTGCCGATACTCATACCAGCTTCCACCACCACTGGCGGTGCCTCGGTGCCCCTCATCCACCAACAGCAAATTGCGCGAGCCAAAAGAGTCTACGGCAACAGTTTTGCTCTTCTCACTGTCACGCAGCTTATTGATGTCGATAACAATCACATCCTGAGCAAACAAATCACCACCACGGGCTGAAAACTCACTCGCTCGGATGCCTGATTTCTCAAGATCTTTCAGGTGCTGATGAGTTAGACCTTCATTGGGGGTCAGCAGGATGATTTTGTTTATATCCCCAGCCTTGCCGTAACGCTGTAGGTAAAAACGATACTGCAAGATATTGGCGTGCATGATCAGCGTCTTACCTGAACCTGTCGCACTCCAATAAGCCACCATGTTCAACTGAGGCCAAAGATCATCATCAGGATTCAGCAGCTCTAAAGGCTTATGGTTAAAACCCTCTTGAACGACCCAGTGCTCATTCCAGCGTTCAATTTGCCGGTTCAAACCTTCCAGCAGTTCTTCTGGCTTGGTGAACAGGTAATCCAGGTAAATTTCAGTAAAAAGTAGCGTCAGGTACTGAAAATACTTCCACTCTATCGGCTCTTCAGCTGACGCCAAACGGGCATCATTGATAGTGTCAGTCAGTGCCTTGATACGGCGGTCATACTCCAGCAGCTGTTCATCGCTCAGCTGTGTTTCTTCGTTTAAATTTTCACGAATTAGCTGTAGCAGTTGGTGTTCGCCTTCTGCATTGCGACCCGTGACCTCGCCCATCAACTGAAAGCGATCTCTAAACGCTTCCAGGGTAGGCGCTTCTCGCTCCCCGACAGGGAACTGACCACTGAGGGAGTCGAAACCAAAGAGTCCGAACAACCACTGGTGAAGCACCAAATGGTGACGGAAGGGAAGCGTCTTATTTTTTTCCTTAGCCATCAAAACACTCCCTTATTGAACGCTGTCAGTGCCAGCGAACATCAGGCGATGGAAAGCCTCTTCAATCAACTGAAGGCGAGCTTGTTCCATCGGCTCTCCCTTTCGATTACGAGGGATGGCAATATTGTGGTCTCCGTTGACATACAGAAGGTCAATCTCGTCATCCTGGCTCTCAGTTAAGCGGATTGCCAGTTTCTCGATGAGTACGGCATCCAACACAGCATTGTCATGCTGCACACCCTTTTCAGAACCGGCGATTACGCTAGGCAGATTGCGCCAAACCACCAGCACCTTCTGTCCGTTAGCATTGGTGCCAAATACTGTACGGAACCACCAGGGGCCATCTTCTTTACGCTTGACCTTCGCTTGCCAGCGACCAAACTCTGCCTGACTCAGCTCAGCATCAAAGTGAATCGGAGCAGCGATATGTTCAACCCGAAGACCCAGCAGGTAGTTAAAGGTTTCCAACAGATCCACATGCACGATCTTGGTTTCATCACCACTGGCCGAGCGGATTTTCAGTTCATAGCGAGTTGGATCAAGAAACTGTTGGGTATTCAGTAATGACTGGGAACCACGGCTCTCAACCTCCAACATATAGTTCATCACATAGTTTTGACGAGCTTCGTTGAAAGCAGCGTTATCTGCCGAGTCCAGCAGCGTTTGCTGGCCTTTTTGACGG
>NZ_JACUUA010000019.1 GCF_014859565.1 Marinospirillum sp.
AGAAGTTGGAAGCCTCACCCGTGGCGCTTTAGCGCTTAGGGCGGGGAGCAGTCACCCGCTGTTGACCAGACTGAGCTGTAGGTGATGTTGATGTATGGGAATCCGCACACTTTGCCATTTTTAGGGGTGGATGGCCGCATAAAACAGGAGGAATGAGTGTCTAGACCTAAGTCTTGATGCTGTGCTGCAGCCCTTGTCATTAAAGCGTCACGTTAAAGTGGCACGTGCATTGCTAACAGCTTTATTCAAATAAAAATCCTTTAACAGGAAGCCTGAACACCATGTCCGATCTAGATAAGTCGCTTGAGGGCCTAAGCCCAGAAGAAAAGCAGAAACTCAAGGAATTGATGGAAAAGGATGCCAAATCAGAGCGCCGCCTGAGCGGGCTCTGGGGTTGGCTGGTTGCCCTGCTGGGCGCAGCCATGGTGTTGATCTATTTCTACGGAGCCGGTTTTGCCGCTCTGAGCACTGAATATCATCTGGGTGTGTATGTGTTGATTACCTTTGTGCTGGTTTTTCTGCTGTACCCAGCCGGTGATCGACGTTATCAGGTTGCCATGGGTATTATTGGCGGTGCTCTGTTATCTGTGGTGTTCAGCAGCTTTTTTGTGTTTGATTCCCCTACCGAATTTTATCGCCAGATCCAGATGTTTACTGAAGTTTGGGGATATGACGGTTTTGGGGTGGCTGTAAAGGATGAGTTAGGTGCGCTGGTGTACAGTCTGCTGCTGATTGTGCCATTTGCTGCGGTGCTGATTACTGCGGATGGATGGATTGTACGGCGCTTCCCCGGCAGCCCATCAGCGACTGATGTGGTGATGGCGCTGATTGTTGCTGCCACTGTGATCTACTGGATCAGCCAGTTTGAGCTACTGAACTACCGTGCCGGTGCTGAAAACGAGTTGGATATGCTGGTCAGTATGATTGGTTTGCTGTTGTCGCTGGAAATCTGTCGCCGTGTGTTGGGTTGGTCCATCACCTTGATTGGTGTGGGTATGATCTGCTTTGCCCTGTTCGGCCCCTATTTGCCCGAGCTGTTTGCACACAGAGGTTTTAGTTTTGAGCGCCTGGCAACGTCGCTGTTTCTGACCACCAACGGGGTATTCGGGGTGATGGCCAGTGTGCTGGCGACCTACGTGATCCTGTTTATTTTCTTTGGCGCTTTTCTGCAAAAGTCCGGTGCAGGCAAATTCTTCATTGAATTACCGCTGGCTCTAGCAGGGCGCTCAACCGGCGGCCCAGCCAAGGTTGCGGTGATTTCTTCGGCTTTGTTTGGTTCGGTATCTGGCAGTGCCATCGCCAATACGGTATCCTCCGGTGCTTTTACCATCCCCATGATGAAACGAGCCGGTTTTAAGCCTCATGTGGCCGGTGCTATTGAGCCGGCGGCCTCGATTGGCGGTATGTTCCTGCCCCCAATCATGGGTGCCGGTGGTTTCCTGATGGCTGAGCTGACGGGTATGCCTTATTCAACCATCATGCTGTTGTCCATCGGGCCGGCTGCGCTCTATTTCCTATCGATCTATTTTATGGTGCATTTTGAGGCCAAGAAAAACGGTCTGGTGGGTATTCAGGGTGAAGAAATTCCTGACTGGAAGCATGTATTAAAAACCGGCTGGTACTTTGCCTTGCCGCTGGTGATTATTACAGTGCTGTTGTTGAGTGGTCGATCTGCCGGTAATGCCGCCTTCTGGGCAACGCTTTCTTGTATTGCTGTCAGTTGGGTGAATAAAGACACGCGCATGGGACCAAGGCAGATTTGGGAAGCGATCCAGGTGGGTGCACGTAACACCCTGATTGTGGGTGCAACCATCGGTGTCATCGGGGTGATTGTAGGTACCATCTCTCTGACGGGTATGGGTCTCAAGTTCTCTGACCTGATCATCTCCATGGCGGGTGGTAGTCTGATTCTGGCATTGATTCTGATTGCGCTGGCGTCTCTGGTGCTGGGTATGGGTGTGCCGGTGACAGCAGCCTATCTGATTGTTGCAGTGCTGGCCGTGCCTGCTCTGGGTGAGTTCGGTGTGGCGGTGATTGCTGCGCACATGATTGTTTATTGGCTTTCTCAGGATTCCAATATTACCCCTCCGGTATGTGTGGCGGCTTATGCCGGAGCAGCCATTGCCGGATCTGATCCCTGGAAAACCGGTTGGACGGCTTTCCGCTTTGCTAAAATGCTGTACGTGATGCCAATGCTGTTTGCCTTTGTTCCAGCCATTCTGCTGGATGGTACGCTGTTTGAAATCATTCAGGCATTTTTCTCGGCAACACTGGGAACCATTGCTTTTGGTGCCTTTGCCATGGGTTATCTGCGCCGTTCCACCAACTGGATGGAGTGGACTATTCTGGGTGTGGGTACTTTCCTGCTGTACTGGCCAAGCCTGATTACTGATGGTGCGGGTCTGGCGCTGGTGGGGCTGGTCTGGTGGCTGCAGCGTGATGCGGCAAATAAACCTCAGGCCGTGGCTTCCTGAATTACTGGAGTGAAAATGAATGGCTGAATATAAAACCCTGCTGTTTGCAACTGATTTTTCGGAAGGTGCATCTAAGGCTGCGGATCATGCCCGCAGCTTGGCAACCCTTTGTAAGGCACGTTTGCACCTGGTGCATGTGATTACCGAACTGTCCGACAAACGGCGCCGTCGCCTGCCGGCTGAGGTGGTTAACACCTTTGTGCGTGAAGTGGAAACTCACGCACTGGAAGACATGCATGCCTTTTGTAGCAAGTTTTTTGCCGATGCTGCTGAAGCGGGCTATCAGGTCACCTCTGAAGTGGTGATTGGTTCCGGGTTTCAGGAGATTTTGAAGCAAGCAGAAACTGTTGGTGCTGATCTAATTGTGATGGGCACCCATGGTCGTACTGGTATTGAAAAAGTACTGGTCGGGTCAACTGCAGAGCGTGTGGTGCGTAATGCCACGGTTCCTGTGTTGACTGTAAGGGAATAATTCCCTCCTACAACATCAAAAAAAGACGAGGAAAAACCATGTTCATGAAAACAATGAACCTCACCCAGTTGTTTCGCAAGCCAGCGACCCTGGTCGCTGCTGCCGTTACTGCTGTAGCCTTGGCTGTTGCTCCAGCGGCGGATGCACAACGCACCGAGCGCCTGGCCTTCTCTGGTGGCCCGGATGGTGGTACGTTCCAGTACTTCTCCAATGGTATTGCCACTCGCCTGTCCCGTGCGATGGATGGCGTGGATGTATCCAATATGGCTTCTGCTGGTTCTGTTGAGAACCTGCGTCGAGTTAACTCCCGTGATGCGGATTTTGGTATTGTTTATTCCGGTGACCTGTTCCTGGGTATGAATGGCCAGCTGACCAACGACACCCGCCGTTATCGTAATGTGCAGGCTGTGGCTTACCTTTACGGTGCGCCCGCCCACCTGCTGGTACTGGATGGCTCAGGTATCAATACTCCCAAGGAGCTGGCTGGTAAGCGTGTTGCTGTTGGTCCTGCCGGTTCTGGTGCTGCTGCTTCTGCTCAGCGTTATTTTGAAGGCCTAGGTCTGTGGAACAAGATCAGCCCACAGTACATCGGTTACAACCAAGGCGCTTCTGCACTGGGTGACCGTCAGATTGACGCCCTGTGGGTCTTTGCCGGTTTCCCGAATGCTTCTGTCATTCAGGCCGCTTCATCCAACCGTGTGCGTCTGCTGCAAACCTTTGAAGCAGCCAAAGCCGGTAGCCTATTCAAGGATCACCCCTACTATGCAGAAGTTACCATTCCTGCCGGTACTTACCCAGGTGTGGATTATGACGTAGTGACTGTTCAGGACTCAGCCCTGTGGGTTGCTGGTCGTCATGTGGCGGAAGACCGTATGCACCAGATGACTGACCTGATTTTCTCTGAAGAAGGTCTGAGCTTCATGCGCAGCGTATCCGGCGCTGCCCGTGCTATGAGTGTTGAAGGTGCTTTGACAGGTATCGTGACACCTGTTCATGCGGGTGCCAAAAAATACTGGGAAGAAAAAGGTCTGACCTTGAGTGCTGACCAGAAGTAATCCTTTGTTGCATAAAATATCCCCGCTTATGGCGGGGATATTTTTTTGATTCAAAGTCAGCAAGCAGTGTTTAGTCACCAAGGTGGGGGTAAGCATCCACCTGCTTGATGGCCTCATCCAGTGCCAGTCTAAGGCGCTCTTGTACCCGTGTTATTTCTTCTTCGGACATATACGCCGCAGTGTCCACATCAAAACGCACATAAAAAGCAGGCAGTTGGTTCAGTGTCAGGCAGATAACGTCTTCGATATAGTCCTGATTTTTGCCTGCTAAACGCGATTCGGAACCGAGCATGCCTTTTAATTTGGTTTCGTAATAGTTGTGTACGTTATCGGTTGCCATGAGGCGTCTCCAGTTGCTAAGGCTTATTTAGCCCGGTAGATGATGCCCGGCTTGCACTGCACCATTTCGTAGAGTTCAGGCATATTCGACAGAGCCTCGGATGCACCGAGGAATAGGTAACCACCCGGTTTTAAGGTGCCGTGAATACGCTTGAGAATGTCTTTTTTCAGGTCAGCTGAAAAATAAATCAGTACGTTGCGGCAAAAAACGATATCAAAACGCCCCAGTATGGAATAGCTGTGCAGCAAGTTCATCATGCGGAATTCGACTCGTCGCTGGATATTGGGATTAATCTTCCAGCGTCCTTCTCCGGTTTGTGAGAAATGTTTGGTCAGGCGATCCTTGGATAATCCACGTCCAATGGCCAGCATTTCATAAGTACCCGAACGGGCAGTGGTTAATGCTGAACTGGAGATGTCCGTACCGATAATTTTTTCACCACCTCGCAAGGCACCAGGGTTCTTGCTGCGGAACTCTTCAATCACCATGGAGATTGAATAGGCTTCTTGTCCGGTGGAACTGGCGGAAGACCAGATCTTTAATGGTTCCGCACCCAGTTTTGGGGCGATCTCGGGTAGTACCCGGTTCTCAAGAATATTAAAAGGGTGCACATCACGAAACCAGAGGGTTTCGTTGGTGGTCATGGCGTCAACAACGGCTTCCTTGAGGCCGGAGCGGGGGTTGCGCTGCATTTCCCGCATCAGATCCGTTAGGCTATCCATGTTTTGCTGGGTCATGATTTTGCCCAGGCGACTGGTGACTAGATACTGTTTGTTGTCGCCCAGCAGAATGCCGCAAGCTTCTTGCAGAAACTTGCGGAATGCTTCGAATTCCTGGGGCCCTAAAGTCTTGCTGATCGACATCCCTCACCACCACTTAACAGATCACAGTCTAAAGGATCATTCATAATAATAACTTATACTCTTCAATGCTACGACTTGTGTCACACTTTGAGACCTGCCGCTGTTTTGATTTGATTGATTACCACTTTTGCCAACTCATCAGCATCGTATTTGGCCAGAAAAAAGTTTGCGCCCACCTTTTTGACCATGGCTTCATTGAAAATACCACTCAGCGAGGAGTGCAACAATACCGGCAGTCCAGACAAGCGTGGATCCTGTTTGATCTTGTTTGTCAGGGTGTAGCCATCCATTTCCGGCATTTCGATGTCTGAGATGATCATCAAAAACTCATCTGCCACATCCTTGCCTTCATCTGCAAGATTGTTCAAGAAGTTCAGTGCTTCACGGCCGTTGGTCAGACTGGTGAAATGCACGCCAGTTTCAGCAAGATTACGCTCAACCTGATGCCGTGCCACGGTGGAGTCATCCACCAGCAGGATATGGAAGTCACTGGCAATAGACTTGATGTCATCAGTCAGCACCTCTGGAGATACTCCTTGGGCAAAGGGATCTACACTGGCGATGATTTTCTCAACATCAATGATTTCAATGAGCTGGTTATCCATCTGGGTTATGGCGGTGAGGAAGCTGTCCTTGCCACTGCCTTTGGGTGGTGGATGAACTTCTTCCCAGTCGATATTTACAATTCGGTCAACTTCACTGACCAGAAACCCCTGGGTGCGTCGATTGTATTCGGTAACAATAACAAAGTGGGTCTCTGGTTTTTCCATCGGCGGCTGGTGGATGGCCATGCCTAGATCAACAATGGAAATGGCACCATCCCGCACGTGCGCAACACCACGAACCTCCGGTGTATGATGGGGGAGATTGGTTAGGCGTGGGCAGGGGATAATTTCCTTTACCTTAAAAACATTGATGCCGTAGAGTTGTCTTCCTTTCAGGCGGAACAATAGTAATTCCATACGGTTACCGCCAGCGATCTTGTTGCGTGCTGCCAGCTTGCCTGCAGAATTTGTCATAAAATGCTCTTTTAAGATTTAGGAAAATGTTAGCCCGGATCTGCAGTGAGTATAAACCGCTGCGGCAAAGATTTCTAAAATTCCTTGTAAGGTTTTCTGTTATGTCGGCTAAATCTTTATCGGTTTATGGTTTGTTTATGGTGCTTTTCAGTTGGGTTCTACCTTCGTTTGCCCAGAATCAGAATGTGGCACAATTGCAGGTGGATGCCAGTTACTGGATCGATCAACAGCTGAGTGGACAGATGGGGCGTTATGAGGTGCAGTTCTCAGCACTGGATCCTCGCTTGCGTCTGGCTGCGTGTCAGACCCCCGTAGATATTGAGCCGCATGGTGGTGGCGAGCTGCGCGGACGCGTCAACCTGAAAATCAGTTGCTTGGATCAGGGATGGTTTGTTTATCTGGCTGTAGATATACAGCGTTTTGTACCTGTGGTGGTGGCAAGAACTGCTCTGCCACGTGGTACGGGTCTGACACCACAGGTGCTGATGGTGCAGGAGATGGAGGTATCCAGGGTCAGGGGTGATTATTATACCTCAATCAACAGCCTGAACGGAATGCAGCTACGCAATCGGGTACGTGCAGGAGATGTTATCACTCATGTTAATCTGATGGCTGCCGATGCGGTCAATAAGGGTGAACAGGTGGTGATTAGTGCCATCAGTAGCACTGGCAGTCTGGGTGTGCGCATGGCGGGTGAGGCCCTGGACAATGGCAAGATTGGTGACCAGATCAGGGTGCGTAATATTCAGTCCGGTCGAGTGATTCGGGCTATAGTTAAAGGGCGCGGGGCTGTTGAAGTACGTTTTTGATAACTCCCGACTTTTTTTAAAAAAAGACTAAAGTTTTTAAGATGTAGGCCGAAAACCTTTTGTAACAGTAATTTGATAAACAACGGGTACCTCATCATGGCTATCGAACTCAACGGCATTGGCAACAGCCTGAACCCCAGGGTCAGGAGTGGTGACCAAACTGTAGCCAAGGATACACTTGCAGCATCCAGCTCTGCGGCCATATCATCAGCTGCTGATCGTGTTGAACTCAGTGCTCATGCCCAGCATTTATATAAGAATGATGAAGAAGGCACCTTCGATTCCGCGCGAGTTGAAGCAATCAAAAAACAGATTGCTGAAGGCAGCTACGTAATTGATTACAAGAAGCTGGCAGGCAAGCTGATGGATCTGGAATCCAGACTCTGATTCTGACTGCTTCTGACCAAGTCAAAACGTTGTTGCAAGATCTAGTAACCTGCCCTGAGCTTCTCGCGGCAGGTTCTTTTGTATTGGGTGATGATCCGCTACACTGCAGCCAGTTAAATCACTGAGGAGTTTTATGTGTCCAGACCTCCAGTTCAAGTATTCAAGGATCAACTGGTAAAGGCCAT
Source organism: Marinospirillum sp. (assembly GCF_014859565.1). Next base: position 7,605 of record NZ_JACUUA010000019.1, read on the forward strand.
TGAGCACCTCCAGGCACTCCTGTTGCTGCTTGAGGATGAGCAGGGTTTGTTGCAGGGTGCACAAAAGACCAGTGATGTGCTGGAAGAAATGACAGAAAAGAAAAACCAGCTGCTGGTGTTGATTCAGCAGGATATCGATGAGCGCAGGACTTTTCTTGAGCAGCAGCAGTTGAGTGCGGACATGGAGGGTGTGGATGCTTTTTTGGACAGCCTGCCGGATGCTGCATCCAGGGCATTACGTCAGGGCTGGAACAAGCTGGTATCCCTGCTGGAAAAAGTGCAGCAGCAGAACCTCAATAATGGTCGTCTGATTAACCGAGCTGTGCAACATTTTGATATGTTGTTGAACGCAATGAAGGCATCTCAGGGCAAAGTCAAGGTTTATAACCCCTCCGGTAGTGCCGGGGATTTGAATATCCCCAGAAATCTTGGCAAAGCTTGAGTTATCCACGTTAGTTTCTGCATGATGTAAACGAGATCGTCCCGATGTCAAAAAGTATGGACTGTGAACATATCATCAGCCGTCCGGCAGAGATAGCCAGTATTCTAAGCTTTCTGCAGCGGCATCATTCACCCATTACGGTTCACTTTCGTGGGCTGAATCAGGGTTATCTGAGTCTGGTGCTGGCGGTGGATCGCAAGGAACAGGTCTTTTATCTGGATGAGTTGAACCCACCCAGTGGCCACAAACGTGCACTGGCGGGCGAAGAGTTTTCTGTACGTGGTGCTGAAGAAGGCATTTCAATTTTCTTCAGTCATTGCAAGGTTCTTAAGGTGATTGAAGAGGATGAGGGTGCGGTTTACCGTGTCGGCTTCCCCAACACCCTGATGCACAACCAGAAGCGTGATGCCTTCAGGGCGCATGTGATGCGCAGCCTGGAAGTACCTGTCTCTCTCTTGGCCTATGAGCGGCAGCAGTCCATGTCGGCACGCTTGCTGGACATTTCCAGCACCGGCTGCAAGCTGGAGTTTGAAACGCTGGTGGAGCCTCCCTTCAAGCCGCTGGAGATTTTTGAAGAGATGACCATCAATATGCCGGAGTTTGAAAAGGAAGTGACACTGCCGGTTGAAGCGCGTCATGCCATTTACAATGAGCACAAAAGTAAAACCACCTGCGGTTTCCGTTTCATTAATGTAAATGGCGCAACTCAGGCAGAAATAGATCGCTTTGTGATCTTCCTGCAGCGTGAAGCCCGTCGTCTGGACATGCGCTGAATTTAAACGCTATAATCCTGCCCCCTCCAAACAAGTGGGTCTCCGTAGCTCAGCTGGATAGAGCGTCCCCCTCCTAAGGGGAAGGTCACAGGTTCAAATCCTGTCGGGGACGCCAATAAAATCAATACCCTTCACACATTTGGTTGTCTCTGAGCTTCCAGTTGTTTTGTGCTGGTTGGTGTCATTTACTTGTCATTGATCTGCTGCAAACTGCGGTTCTGAAGGTGGATAACAAACAAAAGTTGTACACCCGGTTGAACTTTTTTGTGCTATCTGGAACCAATTACCCATGAAGCTCTATTAAAAATAAGGAGAGAACCATGCAAATCAAAGAGTTAAAAAAGATGCTGCAAACGCATCCAGATGCGGAGGTCCGGATTATCAGCCATGCCTCCAGCCGTTTTTATCTGGTGCAGATTAGCCTTGGAACAGAGCTGGATATTCTGAGTGGTTGGCGGGGTCAGCCCAGGGTTTTCCGTAGTCTTGATGAGGCGACAGGTGAACTTAAGCGCCAGGGCATTTATCGCGCACTGCTGGTGCATCATGTTGCTAATGATGAAGTGATCGGTCGTGACGCTTATTATTCAGGTCTGCAAGGTAGTGCTGTTCCTCTCTGCTTGTAATCAGCTGTACAAAAGTTATACATGGTGACCCGTTTTTGATAAAGTAGCCCCCATGCTATTTTAATGGACTGACGAGGGTTGCCTGTGTCTTCAATCAAACCACCTTTTGCTGTGATGCTGGTGAATCTGGGTACCCCAGACGCGCCAACTCCTGCCGCTGTAAAAAAATATCTGGCCGAATTTCTCTGGGATCGCCGTGTGGTGGATGTTGCCCGTCCCCTCTGGTGGCTGATTCTCAACGGCATCATCCTGCGTACTCGTCCGCGTCGTGTGGCACACAACTACCAAGAAGTCTGGACTGATGAGGGCTCCCCGCTGTTGGCGATCAGCAAGAAACAACGGGATGAACTGCAGAGGAAATTACAGCAGGAGCTGGGTGAAAAAATCCCGGTATTGCTGGCAATGACCTATGGTTCTCCCTCCATGGAGGATGTCGGGCGTGAGTTGCGTCAGCAAGGTATTGAGCGAGTATTGGTCTTGCCGCTTTATCCACAGTTCTCCGCCACCACTACAGCGGCTGCCTTTGATCGTCTTGCTGCCAGCCTGAAGCCTTGCCCTCACTGGCCGGAATTTCGCTTTATCCGTGATTATCACCAGCATCCGGCTTATATCCGCGCACTGGCTCAGTCCGTGCGCCAGTCCTGGAGTGAGCAGGGGCGTGAGTCAGAGAAGCTGGTGATGTCTTTTCATGGCATTCCTGAGCGTTATGCGGAGCAGGGTGATCCTTATCCTCGTCATTGCAAAAAAACCGCCGAATTGCTGGCTAAAGAGCTGGGTTTGAAAGATAGTCAGTGGTTACTGACATTTCAGTCGCGCTTTGGACGTGAGCCTTGGTTGCAGCCTTATACGGATGCCACGATGGAGCAACTGGGTAAGGATAAACTGCGGGGATTATCAGTGATTTGCCCGGGATTTAGTGCTGATTGTCTGGAAACTCTGGAAGAAATTCAAGTTGAAAACCGTGAGATTTTTGAGCAGGCGGGTGGTCAGGATTTTACCTATATTCCGGCCTTAAATGATCGTGCTGAACACCTGCAAATGATGGTTGAGCTGGTTTTGCAGCACTCTCAGGGCTGGTGATTTTTAGGTATCGCAGTGCGGCAGATTGTCGCACCTTGATGCTTTCTCCTTCTTATTTAATCCGTGTGAGTCAGCTGGCTGGGTGTGTTCTGGATTATCTTGTCGGGTAAAACAGGCTGTATTAGTCTGAATTGATCCGATACTGATTCTTACAAGGAAATCTGAACCCATGCAGTTAGCTGTGTTATCGGGCTTCCTTTTGGCAGCCTTGGTTCCCCTATTGAGTGGCGCTTTTGATCGGCGACTGGGTTGGTTGATTGCGCTTTTGCCTGCCGCACTGGCGCTGTGGTTCGGCAGTCATCTGCCGCTGATCATGGCCGGGGAGGTGATTACCCATGAATGGGCCTGGATTCCTGGCCTGGATATTTCACTGACTTTTGTGCTGGATGGCCTGTCACTGTTGTTTGCTCTGTTGATCACAGGGATAGGTACTTTGGTGTTTCTCTACGCCAGTGGTTATCTGGCGGGTCATGTTGATTTAAATCGTTTTTATGTGGTGTTGCTGGCTTTTATGGCCTCGATGCTGGGGCTGGTGTTGTCGGACAGTCTGATTACCCTGTTTGTATTCTGGGAATTGACCAGCATCACCTCTTACCTTTTGATCGGTTTTAACCATCAGGATGCAGATGCTCGCAAAGCAGCACTGCAAGGGTTGTTTGTGACTGTCGGTGGCGGCCTGGTGTTGTTGGCCGGTATGGTGCTGCTGGCTCAAATGGCGGGTAGTTATTCCTTGCAGGAGATACTGACTCAGGGTGATGTATTAGCCAACCATCCATTGTATCTGGCTGCTCTGCTGTGTTTGCTGGGTGGTGCTTTTACCAAATCAGCCCAGTTTCCGTTTCATTTCTGGCTGCCTAATGCCATGGCCGCACCCACCCCGGTCAGTTCGTACCTGCATTCTGCCACCATGGTAAAAGCCGGTGTGTATCTGCTGGCGCGTCTGCATCCCGCCATGGGTGGTACAGAGATCTGGCAAACCCTGTTGCCTTTGTTTGGTGCTACAACCATGTTTGTGGGTGCTTTTCTGGCGATTCGCAGTACTGGCATCAAAAAGCTGCTGGCCTACTCCACCATTATGGCATTGGGAACCCTGACCCTGTTGCTGGGAATTGGTACAGAAACCGCAATGCTGGCTTTTGCTGCCTTCCTGTTAGGGCATTCACTCTACAAGGGTGCTCTGTTTATGGTGGCCGGTGCGCTGGATCATTCCACTGGCACCAAGGATGTCACTGCCATGGGTGGGCTGCGTAAGGTGATGCCGATCACAGCAGCTGCGGCACTGGTTGCAGGTTTGTCCCTGGCTGGGTTGCCGCCTCTTTTTGGTTTTGTTGCCAAAGAGCTGATGTTTGAAGCTGTACTGACTGGCTCTTATCTGCTGGCTTATACCCTGGTGCTGGCTTTGGTTTCATCCATGCTGGTGATTGCCGTGGCTGCCATAGTGGCACTTAAACCTTTTTTTGGTGTGTTAAAAACAACACCGCGTACCCCCCATGAAGCGGGCGGATCGATGCTGGCTGGTCCTGTGGTGCTGGCTTCCCTGTCACTCTTGTTTGGCTTGTTCCCTGGTGTTGCCGGCATCTGGTTGGTACAGGCCGCTGCCAGTAGTGTTGCGGGTGAACCCTTAATTGCCAACCTGTATCTCTGGCATGGCATTAATGCCCCTTTGTTGATGTCACTGGCCAGTCTGGTGGTGGGTGCTTTAATTTTCTGGCGCTGGGAGGGTTTCCGTCAGCGTTTGTCAGTACTGGACCCACTCATTGCACGGGGTCCGGAGGCTGGTTATTACAAAATGATGGATGGACTGGTGTGGCTGGCTGCCTGGCAGACACGGGTTTTGCAGAACGGTTCCATGCGTAATTACCTCAGTGTGATTCTGATGACACTGGTGCTGTTGGTGGGTTATACCCTGCTGTGGCGTTATCAGGTGCACTGGAACTGGGAGCTGGATGTACAACTGCACGAGTTGATTATTGCCGGCTTGCTGGTGGCGGCCACCGCTGTGGCCTGCACCACCCGTTCACGTCTAGGTGCTGTGGCCTCGATGGGGGTTCTGGGTTTTTCCGTGGCGCTGATTTTTGTGTTGTTCAGTGCGCCGGATCTGGGTATCACTCAGGTACTGGTCGAGACCCTGACTGTGATTCTGCTGGTACTGGTGTTGTTCCGTCTGCCTGGTTTTGTCAGTCTCTCCACTCCGCGTCAGCGTATCCGAGATGCCGCAGTGGCGTTATTAACCGGCGGCCTGATGACGCTGCTGATCATGAAAACCATCGATGTACAGGTGTTCCCCAGTATTTCTGAATACATGGTGGCTCAGAGCCAGCCGCTGGGTTACGGGCGTAATATTGTCAACGTCATTCTGGTGGACTTCCGGGCACTGGATACTCTGGGTGAGATTTTTGTTCTGGCTCTCGCTGCGATCGGTGTTTACGCCATGCTCAAGTTGAATCCAGGCACTGAGCCTGGCTCCAATCTGCGTGGAGGCAGTTTGATTCTGCCTGCGCGGGAAGAAGAAGCAAAAGCAGACAAGTCTTCTGAGGAGGGGCGCGCAGCATGATGAAACCCGGAACCCTGATTCTCTATGCTGCTGCTCGTTTTTTGATGCCGTTGCAGCTGATGTTTTCTTTCTTCCTGCTGTTTCGTGGTCACGATGAACCCGGTGGTGGTTTTATTGCCGGATTGGTGGCTGCTGGAGCTTTTTCACTCTATCTGTTTGCTTTTGGTTCAGAATTGACCCGCGATCTGATGCGGATTGATCCTCGCACCCTGATCGGCTGGGGGTTGTTGCTCGGTGTAGTGTCAGCCTTTCCTGCCTTGTTGGTTGGACAGCCTTTACTGACCGCACAGTGGTGGCCAATTCCTCTGCCGGGTGGTGTGGAATTTAAACTATCCACACCACTGATTTTTGATATCGGGGTTTATTTTGCCGTGATCGGCACAGTGATGACCTTTGTGGTTGCCCTCGCTGAATCTGAAAAAATCTGAGGTGAAATAATGGAACCCATAATGGCCGTGGTGGTGGGGCTGATGTATGCCGCTGCCATCTACATGATGCTCCGGCGCAGTATTGTGAAACTGGTGATAGGTCTGATGCTTTTGTCCAATGCCGCCAACCTGCTGATTTTTACTTCGGCAGGGATGACACGGGGCGCTCCTCCGCTGATTCCGGAAGGTGCCATGGCGCCGGAAGGGCTGGTGGCTGATCCCTTGCCACAGGCATTAATTCTGACCGCTATCGTGATTGCCTTTGGTGTGTTGGCATTTGCGGTGGTGTTGATTCACCGGGCTTATGCAGTGATTAAAGCGGATGATCTGGACCAGATGAAGGAAACCGATACATGATACTGGTGGCTTTACCGATTTTTATTCCACTGCTGTGTGGTGCTCTTTCTCTGCTGGCCTGGCGCAGCAGTCTGGTACAACGCTTAATCGGCCTAGCCGGTACTTTGGCTTTGCTGGTGGTGAGTGTGTTGCTGTTGCTGGCAGTGCGTGAAGAGGGCCATGTGGTGATGCACATGGGTAACTGGCAGGCACCTTTTGGTATCACGCTGGTAGCAGATTTGCTCAGTGCCATCATGGTATTGCTAACCGGCATGATGGGGCTGGCGATTGCCATCTACTCACTGGCGACCACCTCGAAAAGTTATGAGCGTTTTGGTTATTTTCCGCTATTGCATCTGCTGCTGGCTGGGGTAGTCGGCTCTTTCCTGACCGGTGACATCTTTAACCTGTATGTCTGGTTTGAGGTGATGCTGGTGGCTTCTTTTGCCCTGCTGATTCTGGGTGGAGAACGCTCACAGATGGAAGGTGCCATCAAGTATGTGACGCTGAACCTGCTGTCCTCAGCCATTTTTCTCAGTGCCATAGGTCTGCTGTATGGTCTGGTGGGCACACTGAACATGGCGGATATTGCCGTGAAGCTGGCAGAAGCTGAACACACCGGCATGGTGGATGTGATTGCGGTAATGTTTATGGTGGCTTTTGGCATCAAAGCGGGTGCCTTCCCACTGTTCTTCTGGTTGCCTGCCTCCTACCATACGCCTCCGGTGGCAGTGTCGGCACTCTTTGCCGGGTTGCTGACCAAGGTGGGGGTGTATGCCCTGTTCCGGGTATTTACGCTGATCTTTAATCACACACCAGAGTTCACTCACCAGTTGTTGTTGTGGGGCGCTGCTTTCACCATGCTGACCGGTGTACTGGGTGCAGCGGCACAGTTTGAATTCCGTCGCATCTTGTCGTTTCACATCATCAGTCAGATAGGTTACATGTTGATGGGGTTGGCGCTCTTTACCCCGCTGGCGCTGATTGGTGGAGTGTTCTACATCACCCACCACATCATAGTAAAAACCAACCTGTTCCTGGTCAGTGGTGTGGCACACCGACTGCTGGGTTCTTATGACCTGAAAAAACTGGGTAGCCTGTATAAAGAACGTCCGTTTCTGGCAATCCTGTTCCTGATTCCAGCGCTGTCACTGGCTGGTTTGCCTCCTCTTTCCGGCTTTTTTGCCAAGTTCATCATCATTCGTGCCGGTATCGAAGCCGAAGCTTGGTTGGTCACCGGTATCGCGCTGCTGGTTGGTTTGCTGACACTCTATTCAATGATCAAAATCTGGGCAGAAGCTTTCTGGAAAGCTGTACCTGAAGGGATTTCAACCGATCGATTAACAGGTAAACAGCCTGATCCGGGTCTGGTGTGGATGTACATTCCCATAGTGCTGCTGGCAGTTTGTACCCTGCTGATCGGTCTGTATGGTCAACCCGTGTATGAACTGGCCGAAGCCTCGGCTGCTCAGCTGATGAACCCGTCCGGTTATATTGAGGCCGTTCTGGGTACCAGTGTACCGGGAGGTGAACGATGATTGCCTTTATGTGGAACCTGTTGCTGGCGCTGATCTGGGTGGTGCTGACCGGGGTGTTTAATGGTTACAACTTTTTAATCGGTTTTCTGCTGGGATATGGCTCCTTGTCGATTCTGCAGCGGCATATCACCTTGTTGAATGGTTATTCACGCCGTTTGCCGAATCTGATTCGTTTTGTGTTGTTCTTTTTTAAAGAGCTGATCAAGGCCAATTTTAAAGTGGCTTTTGATGTGATCACTCCGATCTGGTACATGAAACCAGGCGTGATTGCCTTGCCGCTGGAAGCACGCACAGATCTGGAGATCACCCTGGTGGCGAATCTGATTTCATTGACACCCGGTACCCTCAGTCTGGATGTGTCGGATGATCGGCGAGTCTTGTTCATTCATGCGATGTTTCTGGATAATGAAGAAGAACTACGGGCAGAGCTGAAGGAAATGGAACGTCGTGCCTTGGAGATACTGAGATGAAGCTGGCAATAACTCTGACTTTTATTTTGATGAGCCTGGCGCTGGTGGTGGTTTTTATCAGGCTGGTGAAAGGACCAACTTTGCCGGATCGAGTGGTGGCTCTGGAACTGATGGCCTCAATTATGGTGGGCATTATTGGTGTCCATGCCATTTATACCGGCTCCAGCAGTTTTATTGATGTGGCCATTGTAATGGCCTTGACGGCTTTTCTGGCCGCCATAGGTTTTGCCCGCTTTCTGGAACGTGGAGGGCCTCGCCATGATTGATTGGCTGATTATTTTATTGTTGTTATCCAGTGGTTTTTTTATGCTGCTGGCAGCCTTGGGTATTCTGCGCTTACCGGATCTGCCCACCCGTATGCATGCCAGTACCAAAGCAGGTGCTTTGGGTGCAATACTGGTAATGACTGCTGCTGGTTTGTTTTTTGGTGAGGCGGTGGTGGTGACTAAAGCCGTGGCGGTGATTCTGTTTATTCTGATCACTGCACCCATCGCAGCACATGCTATAGGCCGTGCCGGTTATTTTGTCGGTGTACCCTTGTGGGAAGGTAGTGTTAAAGATGAACTCAAATCCAGTTATGATCCGGAAACCCACCGGCTGGTGAGTGGTCTTGAGACTGCAGATGAGCTGGATGCCTATCGCAAGAACCTCGACATCAAACCACGCATCAAACCCAAGCGCAGGAAAAAGAGCAATTTCTGAGTCAGAAGCGGCCAACTGAACCAGCCGCTGCCTTAAACGTGACCTTCTTCAAAGAGATGGATTGTTGCGTTTTTCTGCTGCTTTCCTCACATCCAGCCCAGTGGTGCCGTCAGTGACCCGTGTTTTAACGTGGATAGCAGCTTTTGCCATCATGTGGGCACTAACGGGCGCTGTGATGAATAGAAAAATGGTCACCAGCACTTCATGAAAGCTGAAAGCCTCTTCTGATCGTGTAAAAAAGATCATTGAGGCAATCAGCAAGCCGCCAATTCCCAGCGTAGTGGCTTTGGTCGGTGCGTGCAGACGCATAAAAAAATCCGGTAGCCTTGCCAGGCCGATCGAGCCAACCAGCATAAAAATGCCGCCTAACAGTACAAAAAAAGCGATGACATAGTCCATGATCTTTCCTATTCAATAATATCGCCGCGCAGCAGGTACTTACACAGAGCTGCGGTGCTGACAAAACCCAGCAGTGCAATCAGCAGTGCTGCCTCAAAGTACAGGGGTGAGCCCATGTACATGCCAAAAATAATGATCAGGGCAATGCTGTTGATATACATGGTATCCAGCGCCAGAATCCGATCCGCCAAATCCGGCCCCTGAATCAGTCGCCAGAGATTCATGATCAATGCCAGGCAGACCATGCCACTGACCAGCAGAAGTGCAAGCTTCAGCATCCAAAAATCTCCTTCAGTGGTGCCTCGTAACGATTTTTGATTTGATCGATCATGTCCTGTTCATTGGTGATATTCAAGGCGTGGACAAAGAGCCAGCGATGATCCTCTGAGACCTCACAGCTCACGGTGCCGGGAGTCAGTGACACCGTGCTGGCCAGCAGGGTAATCGGCAGCTCACGGGTGATATCCAGTGGGATGGCAATAAAACCAGGTTTCATCCGTTTTATCGGTCCCACCACCAGTATTGCCACTTCCACGTTGGCGGTGATGATATCAAAGAGCACCTTCAGGAAATATTTTACCGCCAGCAAAGGCTTTTTAGCGGAGGGCTGCGGTAGTTGCAGTTTTGCCAGCAACAATGGGATGGTTAAAGCCAGAAAACTGCCCAGCACCAGATGACCCGGTGCCACCGAGTTGTTCAGCAGCAACCAGACCACCAGCAACAACAGGCTGTGGGTTGGCATGGGCAGAAAACGGAAACGGGGATTAGCTTCCATCAATGGCCTCCTGCGGGAAGAATCAGATCAAGAGTTTGTTGGGTATCAAACAGCTGCTCAGCGGCCAGTTGCATGTACTCGGTAAAATAACCACCAAAAATCACCATTAACGGAGAGCAGATCAGCAACAACCAGATTCCCGACATTTGCAGCATAGGTGCTTTTTCTGCATTAGGATCATCACCACTGACCCGCCAGAACAGACTGGTTCCGGCACGTGACAGTGCTACCAGCGCAGCCAGACCACTGATCAACAAGGCAGGCCACATCCAACTGGCTTCTGCAGTGGTTTCCGCTGCTTGTAACAACAATACCTTGCCTACAAAACCGGAGAAAGGTGGCATACCAATGACGACCAGTGCAGCAATAAAAAAGGCACTGCCCAGCATTACGGGTTGCAGCAAGCGTCGCCCCGGCACAAACCGATCACCGGGTTTGCCACGCTGGTTTCCAATTACATCTGCCAGTAAGAAAAGTGCTCCTGCAATCAGGGTGCTGTGCACCAGGTAATAGAGTCCAGCAGCCATCGCTTTGGGAGTTTCGAGTGCGGCAGCAAGCAGTAGTGTACCAACCGAGATAAGCACCAGGTTTGCCGCCACCAACCTTAGGCTGGGACTGGCGAGCACACCTATGGCACCCATTGCCAAAGTCAGCAGCGCAAAAGGCCATAACCAGGGCTGGGCAAGACTGGCAAGATCACCGGCTTCAGGCCCGAATACCAGAGTATGAACCCGGTAAATACTGTAGATGCCCACTTTGGTCATGATGGCAAACAGAGCTGCCACTGGTGCGCTGGCAGATGAATAGGTTCTTGGTAGCCAGAAATGCAGGGGCAACAATGCCGCTTTCAGTGAAAACACCAGTAGTAGTAATAAACCACCAGCCTTCACCAATGCTTGTTGATCTTCAGCCAGATCCCGAACTTTTGCCGCCATGTCAGCCATGTTCAGGGTGCCCAGGGTGCCGTAAAGGATACCCAGAGCAAACAGGAACAGGCTGGAGCCAACCAGGTTCAGTATGACGTAGTGCATACCGGCCTGGGTACGTTGCTTGCCACCACCATGAATCAACAAAGAGTAAGAGGCAATCAGTAGCACTTCAAAAAACACAAACAGGTTAAAAAGGTCACCGGTCAGAAAGGCACCATTAATGCCGGTGACCTGAAACAGGAACAGCGGGTAAAAGTGCATACCCACCTTGTCTTCACCACCTGTTGCATAAAGCATGGCACCCAGTGCTAGGATCACTGTCAGCAGCACCAGTAGAGCTGAGATACGATCCGCCACAAACAGGATGCCAAAGGGTGGTTTCCAGTCACCAAGGAAATACAGCTGGGTTGCCTCGGTATGGGTAATCTGCAGCAGGGTTCCGGCAATCAGCAATAGCAGCAGCATGGCAAAAATAGCTGCAATGCGTTGGCGTTCGATGCTGTTGCTCAGTGGTGGCAGCAGCAGAATAGCGCCCGCCAACAAAGGAAAAATGATCGGAAGAATGGTCAGGTGTTGCATCAACATTATTTCTGGCTCCCAGGTGGTGGCGGAGGCAGGCGACCATCAACATGATCATTACCCAGATCCGCTCTGGAGCGCATGGCCAGAATCAGCACAAAAGCCGTCATGGCAAAACCAATCACGATGGCGGTTAATACCAGCGCCTGAGGCAGAGGGTCAGCGTAGGATTCCGAGGCACCCAGCACGGCAGCACCATCCATCTTCAGGCGGCCACTGGAAAACAGAAACAGGTTAACGGCATAAGACAACAAGGTAATGCCAACAACAACCGGAAAGCTGCGCCCGCGCAGGGTCAGAAAAACACCGCAGGCGGTCAGCAGACCAACGCAAATTGCATAGAGCGCTTCCATCAGCGTCTCTCCTCTTTCATTGCAGGGCTGTGACTGGTGGTCAGCTTGCCCAGATTGGCAAGAATCAGCAGTGTGGCACCGACTACAGTCAGGTAAACACCCAAATCAAACAGCATGGCACTGGCTAATTCGAATTTGCCAACCCAGGGCAGGCTGAAATAATCAAACCAGGAAGTCAGGAAGGGGCGGTCAAAGAACCAGCTGCCAATTCCGGTAAATGCAGCAATCAGCAGACCACTAGCCACCATCCACTGATAATTGATGCGCAGGCGTTCTTTGACCCAGTCAACACCATGAGCGATGTATTGCTGGATGATGGCCACCGAAGTGATCAAGCCGGCAATAAAACCACCACCTGGCTGGTTGTGTCCACGCAGGAAAATATAGACCGATACCAGCAGTGCCAGAGGTAACAGGCTTTGTGACACTATCGCCAGCATCATCGGGTGACGATCCGGTGACCAGGGTAAACCTTTGGCATCGGTACTGGGCATGTACAGGCGCATTCTCACAATCAGTTTAAAAATACCCAGTGCAGCAATACCGAGTACTGCTACTTCACCGAGTGTATCCATACCACGGAAGTCCACCAGAATCACGTTGACCACGTTGGTGCCACCACCGCCGGTTTTACTGTTTTCCAGAAAAAATCCGGAAATAGTATCCAGTGGGCTGGTGATCATGGCGTAGTTGATGGTACCAATAACACCACCAATCAAACCGGCCAGACTCAGGTCACGCACCAGGCGGCGAGGATTAGATTCCTTGGGTGTGCTCTGTGGCAGAAAAAACAGAGCCAGCAACAGCAGAATCATGGTGACCACTTCTACCGATAGCTGAGTTAATGCCAGATCTGGCGCTGAAAAACGTGCAAAGGTAATAGAAACAATCAGACCGACTACTGACAGAGTCAACAGCGATACCAGCCGTTTGCGGTTCAGAATCACCGTGGCAATGGCACTGACAATCAGCAGTAATGCACCCACCAGAGTGACACCATCAATTGGCAGTAGTGATTCATGTCCCAGTGTGGCATTCAGCTCAATCATCGGGCCAGCCATCAGGATCAGTGCAGCAAACAACAGCAGGAATACATAACGCTGTAATGAGCCGTTTTCCAGTTTGTCGACCACTGCCGAACAGAAGATCACCAGTTTCTGTACCAGCCACTCAAAAATCAGCTTGGCATCAGGCTCAGGAAACTGGGACTGAAAACGGAACAGGTGGCGACGGTTGTAATAAATCGCCAGCCCGCCCAGCATTGCCATAAAGCTCATCAGCAATGGTATGTTAAAGCCATGCCAGATCGAGAGGCTATAATAGGGCAACTCACCACCAATTACAGCACCGGAAGCCAGTGCCAGCAATGGACCAACAATGTAGCCGGGGATGATACCCAGCAACAGGCACAGACCCACCAGAATCTCCACCGGAACTTTCATGTAACGGGGTGGTTCATGGGGTGTTTTGGGCAGATCCACGGGTTCACCATTAAAGAACACGTCGTGGATAAAGCGAGCCGAATAAGCCACTGAAAATACTGCGCCCAAGGTCGCCAATACCGGCACCATCCAGGACAGTGAGCCAAGTGTGACCTGATCCAGAGTTTCAGCAAAGAACATTTCCTTGGACAGGAAACCGTTCAACAGCGGTACACCAGCCATGGATGCAGCAGCCACCATCGCCAGAGTGGCTGTGTGGGGCATGTATTTCCACAGCCCGTTAAGGCGACGCATGTCTCGGGTGCCGGACTCGTGATCAATAATACCTGCGGCCATGAACAACGAGGCTTTAAAAATGGCATGGTTGATGATGTGGAACACGGCAGCAACAGTGGATAACTGAGTATTCATGCCCAGCAGCAGGGTGATCAGACCCAGATGGCTGATGGTGGAATAAGCCAGCAGTCCTTTTAGGTCATGTTTAAACAGCGCAACATAAGCACCGAGCAACAGGGTGATCAGGCCGGTCATACTGACAATCAGGAACCATAAATCGGTACCTGCCAGCACTGGATAAAAACGTGCCATCAGAAAAATACCGGCCTTCACCATAGTGGCTGAGTGCAGATAAGCACTGACGGGTGTAGGTGCGGCCATGGCGTGTGGTAGCCAGAAATGGAAAGGAAACTGGGCGGATTTGGTGAAAGCACCCAGCAACACCAGTACCAGCACGACTGGATAAGCAGCATGCTGGCGCAGCAGATCACCACTGGCCAGCACCACACTCAGATCAAAACTGCCAACAATCTTGCCGACCAGCAACAGACCTGCCAGCAAAGCCAAACCACCGGCACCGGTAACGGTTAATGCCATGCGCGCGCCTTTGCGGGCTTCCGACTTGTGGCTCCAGAAACTGATTAGCAGAAAGGAGCTGATACTGGTTAATTCCCAGAATACCCATAGCTGAATCAGATTACCGGACAAGACTATGCCTAGCATGGCGGTCATGAACAGGATCAGGTAAGAATAAAACAGCCCCATATTATCCTTGGAGGACAGATAATAACGAGCATACAGAATGACCAGCAGGCCAATGCCGAGAATCAGCAGAGAGAACAAAAATGCCAGGCCGTCCAGACGGAAGGACAGTGATAACCCTGCAAGGGGTATCCACTCAAAACTCTGTTGCAGTGTTACCCCGTTGAATACATCCGGTGCAGCTTGTAATAACAGCAACAAAGCCAGAAAAGGCGGAATGGCTGTAAAAAAAGCAATGGCACTGCGCCCGAGGCGAGATGTCAGCAGGGGAACCAGAGTGCCAATCAGTGGCAACAAGGGTATCCATAACAAGCCCATAGTCAGGTTGGCTCCAATCAGTTGAAGGGGGTCAGAACATGCTAAATGGTTAGAAGTTTATACCTGCAACCCCGCTAAAGGTCTAGATCTATCGGCAAGAATAACTGTTACATTTTGCCGCGTTTGCTGGGCTCAGAATAAACGGGAGAGCAATGCGGTGACTGCGGTCTCAACTCTCAGGATACGCTCTCCCAACTGCACCGCCTCAAACCCCTGCTGCTGTAACAGCTCCACTTCAAAATCTACAAATCCACCTTCCGGGCCAATGGCCAGCGTGACTTGTTCGTTCAGTCCGCGTGGGCAGTCAGGGTAGTTGCCGGGGTGAGCCAGTAGTTTGCGTGAGCCGTCACTCAGTTGAGGCAGCTCATCTTCAACAAAAGGTTTAAAGCGCTG
This sequence comes from Marinospirillum sp., assembly GCF_014859565.1. Next base: position 22,777 of record NZ_JACUUA010000019.1, read on the forward strand.
ACGATAAATCACTTCCGGCAGCAGGGTATCTTTTGCCTGCTCCAGACCCAGCAATAGATGCTGATGTACTTTTTCTGTTTTTAACTCAGGTGATTGCCAGTAGCTTTTTTCAACCCGGGCGGTTTGCAGCAGCACAATTTTTTTTACACCCAGGGTGGATAGGTGCTCAAGGCTGCGAGCCAGCATGCGTGGTCTTGGTAATGCCAGTAGCAGAGTAACTGGTAGCGGCGGTGGTGGATTTCTGGTCAGAGACAGCTGAACAAGGGTATGTTCCTGCTGGTGTTCCAGAATCAGGGCTTCACCACATTGTCCGTTTAATACGCCGGCTTGTAGTCGGTCACCGACCTGCAGATTATGTACCTGCAGCAAGTGCTGGTGACGCCGGTCTGTCAGGCGAACCTGCTGTTCTTGGTTGATTTCAGCATTGTTGACCAGCAGCAGGTTCATGGTATGGTTTCAGCCAAACAGGCTGACACAGTTGGCGTTCTGTTGCAGTGCTTTTTGCAGCTGTTTTTCCAGTCTGCTTTGGCTTTGATCATTCAGCTCAACAATACGAAAGCCAATGTGAAACTCTTTTTGTGAGTAACGGCGACAGGTTAGTACCTGCAGATTAAGGTTCAGCTGGGTGTTGGTGTCCAGCGTCAGGATCGCTTGATGCAGGATTTTTTCATCTGGACGATGGTGGGCAGTCCGTGGTACCAGCAGAGGAATTTCGGACGCTGTACAGGCAACTCGGATTTCCTCGTGGGACATTTCCAGTGTTTTCAGGACAAATTCCCCAGTGTCCAGCTGAAAGCTGATTGGGAAAACCAATCCCAGCAGTGGATAACGACTGCGCCGGTAGCTCGGTTTATGCTTGATTGAACTGCTGGTTAAAATCATTGACTGAGACATGGCGATCCCTGTTATTTCCATCTTGTCAGATAAATAATAAAGCCTGCGACTAGTTGGCCTTGGATGAGTCATTTTAGTGCTTAAACTGCGTTAACTTCTACCCTGAAACAGCCCCTGGGTGTAACAGTGGTGAGCTGATTTGCAAGTGAATTTAACATCTGGGTAATAAAATAACCAGAGACGACCAGGCAAGTTACAACAGCTGTCTTTGAATTGTCGACAATGCTGGGGTTGAGGTCACTGCTTTCAGGGTATAAGCTGCAAAGTAGTGCTAGTGCCTGCTGGAGGTGTAAACAATGTACCGGCTTTCTGTGATGCTTTTACCCCTGCTGTTGACATTGATACCGAGCTGGTCGAGTGCTGACACAGGCAAACTCCAGACCGAAGTTATCCATCTTCAGCATCGTACTGCTGCGGCAATGTTGCCGGTATTACAACCTCATCTGCCGGGACAGGCAACACTCAGTCAGCAAGGTACACAGCTGATTATCACTGCGCAGCAAGAAGATATTGAGCGCTTGGTGCAGCTGGCAAAACAACTGGATCAACCATTACAAACCTGGCGTGTTTACTTTGCCCGGGGTGATATCGATCTGGCAATGCAGCAACAACAGCAACAATCTGTACGGCGTTATTCCACCAGGCAGCTGGCATTAACACAATTGCAGTTGCGCGAGGAGGCTCCGGCAGCTTTTGAGCAGGGTTTCTGGGTGCCCATCAACGTCAGATCCGTTAGCGGTGGGCTGGAAACGAGTTATCGGTGGTTATCCGGTGGTATGTGGGTGCTGGCACGATCTCAAGGAGAGCAGGTGGTACTGGAGTTTTCTGCACGGCAGATCGAATCTGAAACTCATCGGGGTGGCAACCCGTCCTTGGATTTTTCTGCGGCTAAGCAACAGAGCCAATTGTTATTACAGCCCGGACAGTGGTTAACACTGGGCAGTGAGTCACGCTTATCGGTCAGCACACCCTCAACATCCCGCCGTTATTCAACAGGACAGCGGGATGAGTTTTATAGTGTTTGTCTGGAGTCGGATAAAGCGCCTTTTTGCCCGCGCTGACCTTAACTTTCGTTTAGGATCTGGCCGTTTAGTGCCTGTCGAACAGCCAGATAATCCTGAATTGCTTCTGGCAGATAATGCAGGGTGTAAAAGCGTCGTTCATGGATGCGCCGCTCTTTGTTTTTGCTGTCTGGGTAAGAGGCAAAGGTGGGGGCGAGGCTGATGTGCAATACCTTGGTCTCAGCAGGCAGCACCAGCTTTCTGCCATCAATGCTCTGTTTTTCCTGTGGTGTCTTCAGCGTATAGTGGGACAGCTCCGTGATCTGATGTAAATTCAGGTAAAGGTGGCTACTGAGCGGCACCAGTCGTCCTTTTGGTGTATCGTTGGTTTTGAAGTGGATTGCACTGCTCTTGCTGATCTTGATTAACATTTTTACCTCCGAGTGTTTCACTTTAGTCTAGCTAAACACAGCAAGATGACAAGAAGTAAACAGCATTAAAAATAAACAAACTGGCAGCGCTGTTAGAATAGGTGCAAAATTCTCAGGTTTCTGGGGTTTAGTGAGATTCATGAAGGAGTCTGTTTTGAGAGTTATTCGTAAATATGCCAACCGGCGTCTCTATGATACTTCGGAGAGTCGTTATGTCACTCTCGAAGATATCCGTCAGCTGATCGTGGATCGTGAAGAGTTTCGTGTTGAGGACTCCAAGAGTGGAGAGGATCTGACCCGTAATATTCTGCTGCAGATTATTACCGAACAGGAAAATCGTGGTGGCGATAATAAAGGCGGCCCGATGTTCAGTAACAAGGTTTTGCAGCAGCTGATCCGTTTTTACGGTGACAGTATGCAGCATTCCATGAGTGGGTATCTGGAGCAGAGCATTGGCACTTTCCTGGAACAACAGAAGATCCTGCGTCAGCAGATGCAACAGGCCATGAAGGTTAACCCGATGCAGGCTGCCAATCCGATGGAGGTCATGCGTAAGGTGGCCGAGCAGAATTTGATGCTGTGGAAGAGTCTGTCGGTCACTGGTTTTAATCGATCCGCTGCTGAGGAGAGTGAAGACCCTACTGCGGGTGATTCAAAGAAATAAAAAAACCCGACCATCCGGTCGGGCGAAAACAGCGCGTTATCAGGCAGAGGGAGTTTGCTGAAAAGCACGGCTGTTAAAACACTGGCAGCAGATCAGGCAGACTTTTTGGTCGCTTGAGTTTTGATGGCTTCCACTTCACTGGTAGCGCTTTCGCGCGCTTCAGTGAGAATATCCATGTTGGTTTTGAACAGGCGGCTGACACGATCTTGCATGTCCTGAGCAAAATTGAATTGGGCTTCTTGCAGGCTGGAGGGATCTTTTTTGCTGCCAGCAGCTTCAAACTGTTTTGATACAGCTTCAACACACTCAGTGTAAAAACGAGACTGTTCAGTGCCGAGCTTTTCCAGTGCTTTGGCCTGAATCATCATCAGGTTAGTAACTGGTTTGAATTGGGTAGTACCGAAACCTTCCTGGTAAGGCTTCATCATAGACTGCATATCGGAAATCATTTTATCGAACATTGTGCGACCTCGTTTTTAAGTAATCTGAAAGTTGACTTTGCTGCAGTGCAGCAAGTGACCTCAATATAGTGCAATGCACAATAAGCGTCAAACAACAAAAACAAAAAAAGGCGGAAACATCAGTTTTTCGCCTTTTATCAGTTAAAACCCCTGTTATCCGCCCAGATAAGCCCTTTTAACGTCTTCATTGCTTAAAAGGTTCTGTCCGGTGTCCTGTAGTACCAGCTCGCCGTGTTCCAGTACATAACCTCGATCTGCAATCGCCAGTGCTTTTTGAGCATTCTGCTCCACCAGGAAGATGGTGGTTCCAGCTTCACGCAGCTGCTGAATGATTTCAAAGATCTGGCTGATCACGATCGGAGCCAGTCCCAGGGATGGTTCATCCAGCAGCAACAGATCAGGTTCGTCCATCAGCCCGCGACCTATCGCCAGCATCTGTTGCTCACCGCCGGACATGGTGCCTGCGCGTTGACGAAATCGTTCTTTCAGGCGTGGGAATAATCCCAGTACACGTTCCTGCTGACGCTCCCGTACTTCCTTGCTCTGGAAATAAGCACCCATCGCCAGGTTCTCTTCAACCGTCATGCCAGTGAAAACCCGGCGACCTTCTGGCACCACAGAAAGCCCACCACGCATGATCAGGCTGGTGGGTTTGTGGGTAATGTCTTCCCCTTCAAACACTATGCGCCCCTGGCTGGCGCGGGGATCACCGCAGATGGTCATTAACAGAGTGCTTTTACCGGCACCGTTGGCACCAATCAGGGTGACTATTTCACCTTTGTTAACTGAGAGAGAGACACCTTTCAGGGCATGAACTGCACCATAATGAGTGTGAACATCTTCGATTTGCAGCATTATTCTTCTCCCAGATAAGCCTTGATGACGGCTGGGTTGGCAAGGATTTCTGCCGGGGTTCCGGTGGCTAGAGGAGCGCCCTGATTGATGACTATCACCTGATCAGAAATACCCATCACCAGTTTCATGTCATGCTCAATCAGCAGCACTGTCACACCATGCTCACGGCGCAGTTCCATGATCAGCTCATCCAGCTCGCTGGTTTCCTGTGGGTTCAGACCGGCTGCAGGTTCATCCAGCATCAGCAGCCGAGGTTGGGTGACCATACAACGGGCAATCTCTAGTCTTCGTTGTTGACCATAAGCCAGAGTGCCGGCCTCACGATTGGCAAAATCCGTCAGTCGCACCCGATCCAGCCAATAAGCTGCACGATCCATCAGTTCGTTTTCTTTTTTGCGGTAGCCGGGAGTGTTCAGCAGACCTTTTAACAGGTTGCGTTCTGCCTGCATGTGCTGAGCTACCAGTAGGTTTTCCAGTACCGTCATTTCCTTGAACAGGCGGATATTCTGAAAAGTGCGCACCATGCCGTGTCGGGCAATCAGATGTCCCGGAAGTTTGTGCATGGCTTTGCCATCAAACAGCACTTCTCCAGCTGTTGGCTGATAAAAGCCGCTGACACAGTTAAATACCGTGGTTTTACCAGCACCGTTGGGGCCAATCAGGGATACCACCTGACCCGCTTCGACTTTGAAGGACACCTTGTCAACTGCCAGCAGTCCGCCAAAGCGCATCATCAGGTTGTTAACCTGCAGCAGAGGTTGGTTCATTTACTGCGCCTCCGTGCCGGTGGTTTTTAATTCCCGATGCGGGCGTTTCATTGGCAGTAATCCCTGAGGGCGCCAGATCATCATCAGTACCATCATCAAACCGAACAGCAGCATACGGTATTCATTAAACTCACGTGCCAGCTCCGGCAGCAGCACCATGGCAATGGCTGCCAGTACTACTCCCAGCTGCGACCCCATGCCGCCGAGTACCACAATCGCCAGAATGATGGCTGATTCGATGAAGGCGAAGGATTCAGGGCTGATAAAACTCTGGCGGGCAGCAAAAAAGGCTCCGGCAAAACCGGCAAAGGTGGAACCAATGGTGAAGGCTGAGAGCTTGATGTTAGTGGGGCTCATGCCCAGTGAGCGACAGGCGATTTCATCTTCACGCAGAGCTTCCCAGGCACGGCCAATCGGCATCCGAATTAAACGGCGGATGATGTAAATCGACAGCAGTACCAGCAGCAATGCCAGCAGGTAGAGGAAAATCACCCGATGCACCGGATCATAAGCAATGCCAAAAAACTCATGAAAAGTGTTGTCACCGCGACGCTCAAAGGTCAGGCCAAACAGGCTGGGTTTAGGGATGCCGCCAATACCGTTGGGGCCACCGGTCAGCTCGGTCCAGTTATTCAGCAGCAGGCGGATGATTTCACCAAAACCCAGCGTCACAATCGCCAGATAATCACCACGCAGCCTTAATACCGGATAACCCAGCAGCCAGCCGGTAAAAGCACCCATTAAACCGGCAATCGGCAATGCCTCCCAGAAGCTGAAACCAAAGTAGGTGTACAGCAAGCCATAACTGTAAGCACCGACGGCATAAAAACCCACATAACCCAGATCCAGCAGACCGGCCAGACCAACCACTATGTTCAGACCTATCGCCAGCATCACATAGATCAGTACCAGTGTGGCCAGGTCAATATTGCTGCGCCCGGTGGTGAAGGGAAAAATCAGCAGGCCTGCCACCACCAGCATCAGCCAGAGGCGCTGCTGTTTATCACTGCGCATAAAAGCGGGCATTTCAAAGCGTGATGTGGTGTCTTTTCTGAAACGGGGCAGGCGATCACGGAACAGCTGGAATAAAAAAACCACCAGTGCAGCTAGTCCCAGTTTGATGAAGGTATCGGCTCCAGCCAGTTCAACACCCAGGGTGACACCCTCGGAGCGCAGGCGCAGCCCCATAACGGAGGCACCCAGAAACAGGGTCAGGCCAGCGGCAAACAAGGCAGGAATAAATTGGGTGGCAATCGGTTGACGATTCATCAGATTTTCTCCACCTCAGGTTTGCCCATCAGGCCGCTGGGCCGGAATAACAGAATCAGACACAGGAGGGAAAAGGCCACCACATCTTTGTACTGACTGGAGAAATAAGCCCCTGTCATGGTTTCTGCCAGCCCCAGAATCAGACCACCGAGCACCGCTCCCGGAATACTGCCAATGCCACCCAGCACTGCTGCTGTGAACGCCTTAAGCCCGGCTATAAAACCAATCATTGGATTCACCACGCCGTAATAAAGCCCCAGTAATACCCCGGCTACGGCGGCCAGCATGGCACCTATCACAAAGGTAGCGGCAATGATGTGGTTGGTATTGATACCTAGCAGGTTGGTCATGCCAGCGTCTTGTGAGCAGGCTCGACAGGCTCGCCCCATGCGGGAGCGACTGATAAAGAGTGTCAGAATGACCATGCAGATCAGCGTGATGACAAAAATGATCAGCTGCATATAAGCCAGGTTGACGTTAAAATCATCAGTACCAAGAGTCCAGTTGCCGGTGATCAGGCCGGGTTGGGCCAGGTCTCGTGAACCCTGAGCCAGACGCATGTAGTTCTGCAAAAAGATCGACATGCCAATGGCGGAAATCAGGGCGATTAAGCGTTTGCTGCCACGCACGGGGCGGTAAGCAACCCGTTCAACGGTAAAGCCGTAAGCACCGGCAACCATCATGCTGAGTACCAGCGCTGCCAGCAGGATAAAAGGCAGACTTTCAACACCCATCACTGCCAGACCGGCAATCACCAGAAAAGCGATATATGTGCCGATCATGTAGATCTCACCGTGAGCAAAATTGATCATGCCAATAATGCCGTAAACCATGGTGTAACCTATGGCAATCAAGGCGTAGGTGCTGCCGACGGTCAGGCCATTGATGACTTGCTGAATAAAATAGCTGATGGATTCGTTCATGATTTTATGCCAATAACAGTGCTGCGACAGGCTTATGGCAAGTCCTGGCACTGGAGTTTATGTCAGGTGATAACCTGAAAAACCCCAGTCATTAACTGGGGTTTTACGGGCAGATGAACTCTTGTTTGTTCAGTTGACCTTGGTGCGTGTACCGTTGGCATGCCAGGTATATACCACAAAACTGAATGACTTAAGGTCACCCTTTTCATCGTATTGAACCTGACCAATCGGAGTTTCAAAGGTATTGCTGCGCAGGTAGTCAGCAACTTTTTCGGGATCATTGGAGTTGGTGCCTTTCATGCCTTCAACCATCAGCTGTACAGCTGTGTAGGCAGGCATCACAAAAGGACCGGATGGATCTTGATTTTTAGCCTCAAAAGCTTTTACCAGATCCGCATTGCGGGGATCAGTTTCAAAAGCTGGCGGCAGGGTTACCAGCAGGCCTTCGGATGCCTGACCGGCAATAGCGCTGATGTCGGGGTTGCCAACACCTTCAGGCCCCATAAAACGAGCCTTCAAGCCTTGTTCGCTGGCTTGGCGCAACATCAGACCCAGCTCTGGGTGGTAACCGCCGTAATAAACAAAGTCCACGTTCTGGCGAGCCATGCGGGAAATAATGGCAGAAAAATCACGGTCACCAGCGTTGATGCCATCAAACATCACCACGTTTATACCACGAGCCGTTGCGGTCTCACGTACTGCACGGGCAATACCTTCACCGTATTGCTGTTTGTCATGAATAACCGCCATATTTTTTGGCTTGATCTTGTCAGCAATAAAGTTACCTGCCACTGGGCCCTGCATACTGTCCAGGCCAATGGTGCGGAAAATGGTTTGATAACCCTGTTCGGTTATTGCTGGGCTGGTGGATGCTGCTGTAATCATCAGAATGCCTTCATCTTCATAAACATCAGAAGCAGGCTGTGTGGAACCGGAACAGAGGTGACCCACCACAAACTGGATGCCATCGTTAACAATACGGTTGGCAACAGTGACAGCCTGACGAGGCTCACAGGCATCATCATAAACTACACCTTCCAGCATTCGACCGTTCACACCGCCTGCGGCGTTAATGCGTTCAATAGCCATTTTTGCACCAATGAACTGCATGTCACCGTACTGGGCTACAGGGCCGGAAACCGGACCAGCCAGCCCAATCTTGATGCTGCTTGCCATGGCAGACATGGAGCCACCCATCAGCACCGCTGTGGCAGCGGCAGTCAGCAGTGTTGCCTGAATTGTTTTTTTCATTTTCTGGTTCCTGATCACAATAAAGGGAGTACAACAGGATTCATGCCGTAGCGACTGGTGATTATTAACTGTCTGGATTTATGCTGTCCAGAAGGACAGATAGGGGTATCCAGCAAAGCATCGGATCTTAATGGTTGATTCGACTGATTTTGCTAATCTATTTGAATGATAGTTTTTTAAAAAGTAATTATTGCAGATATATTTTTCGAACACTTACACCTGTTTGATTTATGGCGGATTCATGACTGGAAAAGTTTCTTGCTGCGCCCAGCGGTAGAAAATCTGCCATAATAGCGCAAATTTTTTTGACTCTTTACGGGAAGCACAACGCATGAAAATTCTGGTAATCGGCAGCGGTGGACGTGAACATGCTCTGGCCTGGAAGGCGGCTCAATCACCTGATGTGACAGAGGTGCTGGTAGCACCCGGCAATGCTGGCACAGCATTGGAGCCGGGCATCAGAAACGTTGACCTGGATGTGCTGGACTTTGCTGGACTAGCGACACTGGTTGAATCAGAAGGCATTAACCTGACGCTGGTCGGGCCGGAGGTGCCTCTGGTGAATGGTCTGGTGGATTATTTTGAAGAGCGCGGGCTGGCGGTATTCGGACCCAGCCAGGGTGCAGCACAACTGGAAGGCTCCAAAGCCTTCACCAAAGATTTTCTGGCTCGTCATGCTATTCCCACCGCTTATTATGGTGTATTTACCCAGGTGGAAGAGGCACTGGCCTACCTGCAGGAAAAAGGTGCGCCGATTGTGGTAAAAGCTGACGGTCTTGCTGCAGGAAAGGGCGTGATTGTTGCCATGACCCTGGATGAAGCCGAGGATGCCGTGCGCGACATGTTGTCCGGTAATGCTTTTGGTGATGCCGGCGCTCGGGTGGTGATTGAGGAGTTTCTGGAAGGTGAAGAAGCCAGCTTTATTGTGATGGTGGATGGTGAGCATGTATTACCCATGGCCACCAGTCAGGATCATAAACGCGTGGGTGACGGTGATACCGGCCCCAATACTGGTGGTATGGGGGCTTATTCACCGGCACCGGTTGTAACACCTCAGGTACACCAGCGGGTGATGGAAGAAGTGATTTACCCTACCGTTAGGGGTATGGCTGCTGAAGGTAATCCTTACACCGGTTTTTTGTATGCTGGTCTGATGATTGATGCTGATGGTGCCCCGCGAGTGATTGAATACAACTGCCGTTTTGGTGATCCTGAAACCCAGCCCATTCTGCTGCGTTTGAAGTCGGATCTGGTCAAGCTTTGCCAGGCAGCACTGGATAAAAAACTGGATCAGGTGACTGCTGAGTGGGATGAGCGTGCCTCGTTGGGTGTGGTGATGGCGGCAGGCGGTTATCCTAACAGCTATAACAGGGGCGATGCGATCTCCGGTTTGCCGCAGCAGGAGCAGGAAGGGGTGAAGGTTTTTCATGCTGGTACCCGATTACAGGGTGACCAGGCAGTCACCAATGGTGGCCGTGTACTCTGTGTCACCGCACTGGGGCAGACTGTCTCGGAAGCCCAGCAACGAGCTTATCAGCAGCTGAATCAGATCAGTTGGAAAGATGGCTTCTGCCGACGTGATATCGGTTACCGTGCTATTGCCCGTGAGCAAGGCAAGGTTTAAGCTGCGGTGATACAAGTGTTTTAATTTTAAAGCCCAGTTAATCTGGGCTTTTTTGACTTTAGCTTTCCAAACCTTAGGAGTTAAGCCATGCCCAGAGTCAGTCTGGACTTTCCGCAGTCCGTGGTTTACAGCCATGTTGTCAGATTGCGGATCAGTGATATTAACTATGGTCAGCACTTGGGGCACGACACACTGGTTTCCCTGCTGCACGATGCACGTTGTGGTTGGTTAAGGCAGGCTCAGCTGAGTGAGTTGTCGATAGGTGGCGATCATATTGGCTGGGTGGTTGCAGAGCTGGTGGTGAATTACAAGGCGGAAGCTTTTTACGGTGATGAGCTGCACATTGAGCTGGCTGTGGGTGAGATTGGTAGCAAGGGCGCAGAAATTTTTCACCGTGTGGTTAGTCAGGCTGGTGCAGTGGTAGGCGTTGCCAAGGTGGGTGTGGTGTTTTTTGATTTTGCTACCCGTCAGGCTGTTGCAGTACCTCAGGCATTTCTGCAACTGGCAGGCAGGGTGTAATCATGTCACGTGAGCATCCTATCATTGCAGTCACAGGGTCATCCGGTGCCGGCACAACCACCATCAGGGATGCTTTTGCGCGTATGTTCTCGCGCCAGCAGGTTGCAGCAGCCTTTGTGCATGGTGACAGCTTTCACCGCTACACTCGTGATCAGCTGGCACGCCTGCTGGCAGCACACCCAGAGCGCAAGCAATCCTTGTCCCACTTTGCAATGGAAGCTAACTTGTTGGATCGACTGGAGCAGCTGTTTCTGGATTACTCCACTTCCGGCACCGGAACCTATCGCCATTATATTCATGCAGAGGATAAAGAACTGGTGGAGGCCGGTCACAAGGTGGGTACTTTTACTGCCTGGGAAAGCCTGCCGGAAAATACCGACCTGCTGTTGTATGAGGGGCTGCATGGTGGCTTGGTCACGGAGGATATCAACATTGCCCAGTATGTGGATCTGCTGATTGGTGTTGCCCCTTCCATCAATCTCGAATGGATTCAGAAAATTGATCGAGATACCAAGCTCCGAGGGTATTCACAGGAAGCCGTGATCGACACCATCCAGTCACGCATGGAAGACTACCTGCGTTATATCCTGCCGCAGTTCTCCCGTACTCATATCAACTTTCAACGGGTGCCGGTAGTGGATACCTCCAACCCCTTTGAGCCTCGCAGTGTGCCAACTTCAGATGAGAGTTTTGTGGTGATTCGCTTCCGTGGCCCGCAGAAGGTAGATTTTCCGTACCTGTTGGCGATGATCAAGGATAGTTTTATGTCCCGGCCTCATACCCTGGTAGTGCCCGGAGCCAAGATGCCGCTAGGACTGGAGCTGATTATGCTTTCGCGAGTGCAGGAATTGCTGGATGGACGCAGATTCAAATAAATAAACATCAAGAGGATTTGACAGGGATGTCAGGTAAACAATAAGAGGGAATTTGTCGCTTTGGTGGATTGGTGAATTGGTGAATTGTAAGTGGCGCGCTCAGGAGGATTCGAACCTCCGACCGCCTGGTTCGTAGCCAGGTACTCTATCCAGCTGAGCTATGAGCGCGCATTACAAGGTAAAGCAGTGTTGCTAATCAGTTGGCGCGCTCAGGAGGATTCGAACCTCCGACCGCCTGGTTCGTAGCCAGGTACTC
>NZ_JACUUA010000175.1 GCF_014859565.1 Marinospirillum sp.
TTTCTCAGGTGTACCCTCATGTTGCATGAACGCATCCGTCGGGCGCGTGTTCTGAAGAACATGACCCTTCAGCAAGTCGCTGATCAGATCGGTGTTTCCAAGCAGGCGCTGTCCAAGTTTGAAAAATCAGACAGGGATGCGCCCAATTCTGCACGGTTGATTCAACTGGCTGATGCGCTGGGGGTTAGCCCTGAGTATTTTTTCCGCTCTGAATCAGTTGAGCTGGGTGCAGTGGATTTCCGCAAGCATTCGGCGTTTGGTAAGCAGAAGCAGGAAGCCGTAAAAGAACAGGTGCGTGAACATCTGGAGCGCTATCTGGCGGCAGAGCAGTTGTTTTTAATTGATCCAAACGTCAGTGACTTTGCCCAGTGGCATCAGCATTTTGCAGTCTCTCAGGTCGAAGACGTTGAAGTGGCGGCTGAAAAGCTACGACACGCCTGGGATCTGGGACTCAACCCCATCGGCAACCTGACTGAAACCCTGGAAGAAAGCGGCATCAAGGTGGTGGGCCTGCACGCCCATGAAAAATTTGATGGTCTTTGTGCGTTGGTCAATGGTGGAGTCGATGCGGTTATTGTCAGCAATATAGACCGCCCCGGTGAACGCCAGCGTTTTAATCTGGCGCATGAGCTGGGGCATTTGGTGATGGCCTTGCCTGAAGCCCTGCACGACACCAAAGACGAAGAACACTGGTGCCACCGCTTTGCCGGTGCTTTTCTGTTTCCGGCTGGTCAGGTACGTGCAATTTTTGGTGATCAGCGCAAACGGGTACTGCTGGAAGAGTTTCTGCTGGCAAAAGAAGAATGGGGGATCTCCATTCAGGCAATCCTGCGGCGCTTGCTGGATCTGAATATTATTACCCCGAACTACTACCAGAGCACCTATAAATACTGGTCTATGCTGGGATACCGCACTAATGAACCTAAGCCATTGCCTTCAGAAACCTCTTACCGCTTGCGGCAACTGGTTTACCACGCACTGGCAGAAGGACTGGTGACTCCCTCCAGAGCAGCCGAGCTGCTGAATACATCTTTGGCTGAAATCGAAAAGGTGATGGGAAATCAACAAACCAGTGAGCTTGAACGTGTCGGTTAAGGTTCTGGTTTCAGACACCAATATCTGGATAGACCTTCATCGCAGTGGTTTACTTGAAACTGTTTTTGCCTTGCCCTACCAATTTGTAACCACGGACTTTGTATGGCGTGAGTTACGCAAGCCACCGGGTCAACAACTGACCGATCTGGGCTTGCAAGTAGAGGGGATGAATGGTGATGAGATCGTGACCTTGTTTCAGTTGCGTCAGACACTGGGCAATTCTTCTTTGGCGGATGTGTCCTGTTATTTTCTGGCAAAGGCCAGAAACTGGACTTTGTTAACCAACGATGGTGCCTTGCGTAAATCCGGCCACCAGGCGCAACTGGAAGTTCGCGGGGTTCTCTGGATTCTGGATGAACTTGAGTCGCATCAGTTACTGACTTCACAGCAACTGGCTGAAGCGCTGGATTCCATGCTGGAAGCCGGTGCCCGTTTACCCAGGCATGAATGCAATCTGAGGCTGAACCGCTGGCGTTAGGCTGGTAAGCTTACATAAATACAATACCTGCGCATAAGTGAAGGAGCTTGCCTTGTTTAAGGATGAAGTCACCAAAGTTGAACAGCCCGCACTGGAGCAGCTGCAAAAGCTGGGTTGGTCTTATGTGCCAGGGGCAACTTTGGCACCGGCTGCGGTCAAGGGTGATCCTGCACCGGCAGAACGTGCTTATTACCGTGATGTGGTGCTGCTGCCACGGCTGGAGGCAGCCATCCGGCGGCTGAATCCCTGGATCAGTGAAGAAAACCTGCGCAAGGTGATGCGCGACATTACCCATCCCAATCATGCCGCCTTGATGGAGTACAACAAGGCCATTTATGATCTGCTGGTAAATTACCTGTCGGTGGATCAGGATCTGGGCAAGGGGCGCAAAGGTCAGACGGTTAAAATCATCGACTTTGATGACCCTGCCAATAACGAATTTCTCTGTACCAATCAATTCAAGGTGGAAGGCGCGAACCAGAACATTATTCCTGATGTGGTCTGCTTTGTGAATGGCCTGCCGCTGGCGGTGATTGAGTGCAAATCCCCTTATATTGCCAATGCGTTGGAGCAGGGCATCGATCAGCTGCGGCGTTATGCCAACCTGCGGCAGCCAGAAGTGGAAGAGGGTGCCCAGAAGTTGTTCTGGTACAACCAGATGATGATCTCCACCTGCCGCGATCAGGCGCGAGTCGGCACCATCAGTTCCAGTGCCCAGCACTACGGTGACTGGAAAGATGCTTATCCCTTTACGGATGCTGAGCTGATCAAACTGCGTGAAGCTTCAGTACCCAAGACCTATCAGCAGGCACAAGACATCGCGGATATGCCTTCAGCTGCATACTTTGCTGAAGCACAGCGCCTGGCAGCCAATGCAGAGCAACAGCTTGAGATCACGGCTCAGGAGCGTTTACTGGCCGGTATGTTTGCACCGGCAGCTTTTCTGGATCTGATTCAGAACTTCACCCTCTATGAAACCGTTGATGGCCGCTTGATCAAGAAGGTGGCGCGTTACCAGCAGTACCGGGCAGTGAACAAGGTTGTTCAGCGCCTGAAAAGTGGCAAGGATCGTAAAGCAAAGTCGGGGGTGGTCTGGCATACCCAGGGTTCCGGTAAATCCCTGACCATGGTGATGCTGGCGGTAAAAATGCGCCGTGATCCAGAGTTGCAGCAGTATAAACTGGTCTTTGTCACCGACCGTACCCAGTTGGATACCCAGCTTTCAGCCACCTTTCGGGACGCTCAGAATGAAACCGTACACAATGCGGATTCAGTCGCCAAATTAAAAACCCTGTTGCAACGTGATGCCTCGGATATTGTCACTGCCATGGTGCAAAAGTTTCAGGAGGCGGAAGCAGAAGGGGATTTCACCAATCTGAACCCCAGCGACAAGATCATTGTGCTGGCGGATGAAGCTCACCGTACCCAGTTCGGCAATCTGGCTGCCACCATCAATGCTGCCCTGCCGAATGCCCCCAAAATCGGCTTCACTGGCACCCCCTTGCTGAAAACCCAGAAGATGGATCAGGCCTTTGGCGGGTACATTGATGAATACAAGATCAACCAGGCCGTGGAAGATGGGGCCACCGTGCGGATTTTGTATGAAGGTCGCCAGGTGCAAACGGATGTGGTGGGCGACTCGCTGGATGCGCTGTTTGAAGAATACTTCAAGGATTACAGCGACGACGAAAAGAAAGAGATCAAGAAAAAATACGGGGTGGAGCGTGCCATCCGTGAAGCACCAGCTCGGATTCGCTGGGTGTGCCTGGATCTGGTTAAACATTACCGCGAACACATCCAACCCAACGGTTTTAAAGGCATGATTGTGGTGGGCAGCCGCCATGCCGCCACCCTGTTCAAGAAAACTCTGGATGAGCTGAATGCGCCCCAGTCAGAAGTGGTGATTTCCGGCTCCCACAACGATCCGGCTTATCTGGCCGAGTTCACCGATAAAACCCGTCAGAAGGACATCATCAAAAATTTTACCAAGCCGCTGACAGAAAATCCCACGGCCTTTTTGATCGTCAAGGACATGCTGCTGACCGGCTTTGATGCCCCCATTGCTCAGGTGATGTATATCGACCGCAGTTTGAAGGATCACACGCTGATGCAGGCGATTGCACGGGTGAACCGCACCTGCTCATCGCCGGTGGGTAAGGGAGCCAAACAAGCAGGTTTTATCGTGGATTATTACGGGCTATCCGACCACCTGACTGACGCCCTGGATCTGTTCAGCAGTGAGGATACCGAAGGTAGTTATTTCAGCCTGAAAGACGAAATCCCGAAACTGAAAGCCGCCCATACGCGGGTGGTGCAGTCACTGGCTGGTGCCCGTTCCGATGATATGGATGATCAGTTGCTATTCCTGAAGGATGAAGACCTTCGCCAGCAGTTTGAGCTGGCATTCAAGCGTTTTGCCAAGCAGATGGATGTGATTCTGCCAGATGCAGCGGCCAAGCCCTTTGTGGCAGATCTGAAGTTCTGGGGCAAATTACAGAATGCTGCTCGTAACCGCTACCGAGATCCGGGGCTGGATATCAGTGATGCCGGTGAAAAAGTACGTCAGCTGGTGGAGGAGCACATCATCAGTACCGGTGTAGATCCCAAAATCCCACCGATTGATTTGATGGCCAGTAACTTCAGAGCCCAGGTGGAGCAGATCAAGTCGCCTGAATCCCGTGCTTCTGAGATTGAAAGTGCCATCAAGCACCATATCACCATCAACTTGGAAGAAGACCCGGAGTATTACAAATCCCTGAGCCTGCGCCTGAAAGAAATCATTGAGCGTACCCAGGGCAAATGGGAAGAGCAGACCCAGTTGTTGCTGGAGTTTCGTAACACCATTGAAGTTCAGCACAAGCAAGCTGCGGATGATCTTGGACTGAATGAAACCGAGTTTGCCTTCTACAATATCCTGATGGCTGAAGTGACCCAGCATTCAGGTGAGGATGCCCTGAGTGAGAGTGTGCATGAAGAAATTAAAGCCACCACCCAGACGCTGGTGGAGCAGTTTGATGAAGCCACTCAGATCGTGGATTTTTTCGATAAGCTGGATCAGGTCAAACGCATGAAAAAAGAGATCAAGCGAGCGGTACTGGACTGCTCTTTTGGTGACACGGATCTGGTCAACGTGATTCAGGATCGCTTTATGGAACTGGCACAAACCCGTTTCAAAAAGAGCCATTGATGAATGCCATGACACCCCAGCCCAGGACTTCCCATCAGGAATACCGCGATGGCAACGGTTTTATCGTTGAAGTCATCCGCACATCAAGACGCAAATCTGCCGATATTCGTGTGGAAGAAGGGGCGGTATCCATTGTGGTGCCAACGGATACTCCCGTAGAGCGAATTGATCAGCTGCTGGCTGCCAAACGCCGCTGGATCAAGGAAAAAATGGCGTTACAGCAGGAAAAGGCACCGGCCAGTAATCGGCAATTTGTGTCTGGTGAAGCTTTTTCCTATCTGGGGCGCAATTACCGCTTGAAGATCGAACGCGGCTCCTTTGCCCCTGTAAGGCTGCTGAACGGACGATTGATGGTTGTGCTGCCCTATGGTGATGAACAGCCGCACATGGTTCGTAACGCGCTGGTACGTTGGTACAAGCGCCAGGCAGAACAAAAGCTCACTGAAAAAGTAAAACGCTTCGCTCCGCTGGTCGGGGTGGAGCCAAAAAGCGTGAAGATCAAAACTTTTAAATCCCGCTGGGGCAGCTGCACGGCCAAAGGTGAATTGGAATTCAACTGGCAAATCCTGCTGGCACCTAATCGCATGGTCGATTACGTGGTGATTCATGAACTCTGCCACCTGATCCGGCACGACCATTCCCCCGAATTTTGGCAAGAAATGAACCGAGTCATGCCGGATTACCAGGAATGTCGCGCCTGGCTGAAAGAGCACGCGTTGAAGCTGACTGTGTAGATCTAGCTTCAAGGTGAAACGCGGGGCTAAAAAATATTTTACTTGGAGTTGATGCATGAGTGGACAAGGTCGCAGCATACGTCTGTTTCTGGTTGATGGTCTGGCTAATGGTTTGTTGACCGCAGAAATTATGAACTGGACAGGTCATGCGCTCACCGGGCCTCGTACCAAGCTACCTGAGTTAGTGCAACGTCCAGAATGTGCACGAACCGGGGTTTATTTTTTAGTGGGCACTGATCCAGATAATGCGCTGAGACCGCTGGTGTATATCGGGGAGTCTGATGATGTGGCTAAGCGACTGAAGCAGCATCACCGGCCAGAAGATCAGGGTGGTAAAGACTTCTGGGAAAAAGTCTGCCTGATTACCAGTAAGGATCAGAATCTCACCAAGGCCCATGTTAAATTTCTCGAAAGCAGGCTTCTTGCACTCGCCAAACAGTCTGGGCGCTGCGGCCTGATAAATGGCACCGCACACGATTACACCATCTTGCCTGAGTCAGATCAGGCTGATATGGCTTTTTTCATTGAACAAATCAAAACTCTGCTTCCTGTTCTGGGTTTTGATTTTCTACGCGAACGCCAGCAGGCAACACAGCCTAAAAATCTTCCTGAAGAAGTTACAGAGTCAATCACTACATTTGAAATGGAAATCCCAAAATACCAAATCAAGGCTCAGGCAAGGGAAGTTGAAGGGGAGTTTGTGGTTTTAGCCGGTAGTAAGGCCAGAGATCATTGGGCCAGTACCACAGACTATGCCAGTTACAAACCGCTTTACCAGCAACTGACCCAAGATGGCGTTTTGGCTAAAGATGAACAGGGTGTTATGCGCTTTACGCAAGACCAGGCCTTTTCAAGCCCCAGTGCGGCTGCTGCAATTGTTTCAGGGCGACCGGCTAACGGCCGTACCGTCTGGCTTGAAAGCCAGACTCGAAAAACCTATGGCGACTGGCAGAGTGAACAGGTTGAGTGATTCCAAAGTAGAGCAGTGAATGATGTATGGGTGTCAATTTAAGGCTGCAAAACATTAAAATATACTAATATAAATAATGTAATCGCTATGAGTTTTACTATCTAAAAGGACAGGCCTGTGGTTAAAGGCAAAAAACTATGGATGAGTTGCAAATAAATTTGGGGGACTGATTGGGGGACTGCTT
>NZ_JACUUA010000020.1 GCF_014859565.1 Marinospirillum sp.
TCAGTCGGTAGAGCAGTTGACTGTTAATCAATTGGTCGCAGGTTCGAGTCCTGCTCGAGGAGCCAGAATTAAAGCCGGTTGTTTTGGCAACCAGCTTAAAAAATCCGGATCTGTTCACACAGATCCGGATTTTTTGTTTACAGATCGCTCTGGGTGATAAACGTCTGCAGTGCCCGATTTAAATACCAGGCATCCAGCGATCCAACAGTTTCCCGTATCGAGTGCATCGCCCACTGGGGTGCACCCACATCGACCACTCTGACACCCAGCCGGGTTGCTGCTATCGGGCCAATGGTGCTGCCACATCCCATATCTGAACGCACCACAAAACGCTGGCAAGGCACACCTGCGGCAGCACAGAAACCGGCAAACAAAGCACTGGTTTCGCTGCTGGTGGCATAACGCTGGTTGGCATTCACCTTGATTACCGGGCCGGCATTGATTTTTGGGCCGTGTTTTTCATCATGCTTGTCCGGGTAGTTGGGATGCACAGCATGCGCGTTGTCACAGGAGATCAACAAAGAGCGAGCCATCATGCGCTGGTATTGCTGTTCGTTACCACTCAGGCGGCGCAGCACACTCTCCAGAAACGGACCTTCAGCACCTATCGCAGAAGCACTGCCCACTTCTTCATGATCATTACAAACCAGCAGCGAAGTGGAGGCTTGTGGCTGATCGGTAGCCAGCAGCGCTTGTAAACCGATATAACAGGACAAAAGATTATCCAGTCGTGCCGAGCTGATAAATTCTTTTTCCAACCCCACCAGTGCCGGTGGCTGGGTATCATAAAAGCTCAGGTCATAATCAATCACCTCTGCAAGCAAATGGCCTTCGCGCTTTAGCCAGCTGGCCAGCAGTCGCCGGAAGACAAACTCACCAGCCCCTCCCTCAGTAGCAACACCCAATACAGGGGGAAGATGCAGCTGGGCGTTAATCTCCGAGTTTTTATTGGCTTCACGATTCAGATGAATTGCCAATGAAGGGATCACCGCAATGGGTTCCACCAGATCCAGCAGCGCTGATTGCAACAGTCCGTCTTCATTACGGAAATACACCTGACCGGCCAGCGACAAATCACGATCAAACCAAGTGTGTTGCAATACACCACCATAAACCTCCACACCCAGCTGCAAACAACCCTGACGCACCAGCTCCGCCTGGGGTTTCACTTTCAGACAGGGGCTATCGGTATGTGCACCCATCATACGAACACCCGCCTCCGCCAGAGATTCATGACCCAGCCGAAAAGCCACCAATGATCGATCACCACGGATCAGGTAATAACCCTGACCCGGCTGAAACGGCCATTCGTCCCCCTCCTGCAGCTGGACAAATCCGGCTTCTTGCAGATGTTGTGTCATGGTCAGCACTGCATGCGCCGGTGTTGGCGATGACTGCAGAAAACTCATCAAGCCTTGATTAAAAACATCTCGCTCTTGCATCAGTGATCACTCGCTTCTATTCATTGGTTTGTCCTGCAAGGCTGTCATCACGCAGCTGATGCGTTATGCTTAGCGCCATCCATTAAAACTTATTCTAATCTTTACACTCTATAGCTGATAGCCTCGAACCTCTTTTCAGGAGTAACACCGAATGCGCACGTCCCTTTTGCGTGGCTTGATGATCTGCTGGCTGACCTTGGGTTTACTCCCAGCTGCAGCTGCAACAGAATCCTCAACTCGCCTGTACACCCCCTTCGAAGAACTCCAGCCCACCGCTGAACACAGCCAGGTGATGCGGGAAGTCACACGACTGATGACACGCCAGCATTTTGCCGATGTCACCCTGAACAAAGAGCTGGAAGTTCGCGCTCTGGAAAACTTTCTGAAACAGTTGGATCCCAACAAGGCACTAATGACGGCCAGTGCAGCAGAAAAAATTCTGCAGCGCACCAGTGATATGGAAGCTGCATTAATAAAGGGTGATCTGGATTTTGCTTATGAAGTTTTTGTGCAGGTGACCAGCCTGAACAAAAACCGGCTGGAACAGAATCTTGAGCTGCTGAACAAAAGGCTGAGTAGCTTCCGGTTTGATCAGGATCAGCGCTTTGAAGCGGATCGTCGTGAGATCCCCTGGCCAGACACCCAGCAACAGCTGGATAACTACTGGCAGCAACGCCTGACGCATGAACTACTGAGCCTGATGGATGGTGACAAAACTACGGAAGAAGCCCGTGATCTGCTGGTACGCCGTTATGAAAACCAGTTGAACCGTCTGAAACAAACCAACAGTGATGATATTTTTCAGGGCTTTGTAAACGCCTTTACCACCAGCGTTGATCCTCACACCAACTATTTTTCTCCACGCCGCAGTGAGAGTTTTAACATCCAGATGAAACTGTCGCTGGATGGCATAGGTGCCATGCTGCAAAGTGAAAACGAATACACCAAGGTGGTTAGCCTGGTGCCTGGCGGCCCCGCAGACAAACAGGGGCAGCTAAAACCCAGTGATCACATTGTTGGTGTAGGCCAAGGCAAAAACAGCGAGATCGAAAACATCATCGGCTGGCGGCTGGATGAAGTCGTTGATCTGATCCGTGGCCCACGTGGCTCCATTGTTCGCCTGGAAGTGACCACTTCAGACAGCACCAACCGTCGTGTCATCGAAATTGAACGTAATGCGGTGCAACTGGAAGATCAGGCTGCCAGCAAACGTCTGATCGAAACCACCATTGATGGTGAAAAACGCCGTATTGGTGTGATTGAAATCCCAACCTTTTATCTGGATTTTGAAGGACAACGCACCCGCCAGAAAGATTTTCGCAGTACCACCCGTGATGTCGCTCGACTGATTGATGAGTTGAAAAAAGAAGGCATGGATGGCCTGGTGATTGATCTGCGCAATAATGGTGGTGGCGCCTTGCAGGAAGCTAACACGCTGGTTGGCCTGTTTATTCCACGTGGTCCCACTGTCCAGGTACGGGATGCAGAAGGCAACGTGAATATTCTGGGCGACAATGGCGGCAAAATTCACTACGACGGCCCGCTGGCTGTAGTGATCAATCGCCTGTCAGCTTCAGCATCAGAAATTTTTGCCGGTGCCATTCAAGATTATGGTCGTGGACTGGTGGTCGGCGAACAGTCTTTTGGTAAGGGCACCGTACAAACCATTCTGGATCTGAGTTACGGGCAATTAAAAATTACCCGCGCCAAGTTTTATCGTATTTCCGGTGACAGCACCCAGCATCGGGGTATTGTGCCGGATATTCTGTTCCCGCCCCTCTTTGATGCCCGCCGCATCGGAGAAAGTGCTTCACCCAATGCATTACCCTGGGATCAGGTCAAAGCAGTACTGCCCTCACGCAACTCTGTAGTGCAGCGTGCACTGGATCAGCTGCAAAGTCGGCATCAACAGCGCATCGGTAATGATCCGAACTTTCGTTTCCTGACTGAACAATCCGACTGGTTACGTCGCCATGAAGGCTCACCCAGCATCAGCCTGAATCTGCAACAGCGCAAGCTGGAGCAAGACAAGGAAGAAGCTGAGCAGCTGGCGATGGAAAACCGTCGTCGTCAGGGATTGGGACTGAAGCCACTCAACAAACTGGCCGACGACAAGGAAGAAGACGTTTCCAGCAAAGAACCCACCCCACTGGATCTTGCCATTCTGGAAGAAACCGGTCGAATTCTGGTGGACTTCTCTCAACTGGTTTCTCACACTCGCTGATCTTCAGTGAGGTTTGATTGTCTGTGACTCGCCTGCCTCCACCGGCAGGCGACCCGATGCTGCCGGTGCCTTGCGTTTCAGCAGATACACCGCCTCTCCCACACCATCACCGCGCATTTCCTGGTGGACTTGTTCAACCCTGAAATTACCACCAAACAGTTGATCCACTTCCTGCGCGTTAATGTTAAAAGGCGGTTGTAAACGCGGCTCTGGAGCTTCACGAGTTACCAGCAGTATTCGTGCGCCCGGTTTCAGGCAATGTGCCACAAACAAGGCGTAGTTCTGCCTTACCGCCGGAGGCAGTGCCACCAGTGCCGCACGGTCATACACAGCATCCACTGAACGCAGCATTTCTGACTTTAGGTGAAATACATCCCCAGCAACAAACAACAAACGCCCCTGCCAAGCCAGTTTCAGGCTGTTTTCTTCGGTGTAACGCACTGGTTCACTGTGGCTGCTCAAATAATCCTGCTGAGCTTTTTCTGACAAATCCACACCAATCACTTCATGACCTTCCGACAAGAGCCAATCCATATCCAGACTTTTACCGCACAAGGGCACAAACACCCGTGCCCCCTGTGCCAGTTTCAGACGACTCCAGAAACGCTGCAAATGCCGATTGACCTGTGGCTGATGAAAACCCAGATCATTCTGTCGCCAGACCTCTTCCCAATAACTTCTGTCCAAGTTGTCATCTCCCCGTAAAAAACATGACACACTGCTGCAACTATCCACATGATCTGTGGATAAACCTGGTAGCATCCTCAGAGTAACCCTTGCTACCCCTTACACAGCAACCAATATAACAAACTGACGCTTTTTTGTTCACTAGCCCTGATGGGCAAACCCTCTGTATAATTCGCAGCAGTTGCTATCACTCCATCCAAGCACACACGTTAAAGGTGTCTTTTTCTCCCATGCCTGAACTCAGCACTAAACCTGTCACCAAAAAACTGTTCATCAAAACCCACGGCTGCCAGATGAATGAATATGATTCATCCCGCATGGCCGACCTGCTGGGCGATTCTCATCAACTGGAACTGACTGATGATGAAACCCAGGCTGATGTGATTCTGCTGAACACCTGCTCGATCCGTGAAAAAGCGCAGGAAAAGGTGTTTCACCAACTGGGGCGCTGGAAACAGTTAAAAGAAAAAAATCCCGACCTGCTGATTGGCGTGGGTGGTTGTGTTGCCAGCCAGGAGGGTGACAAGTTACGCCAGCGTGCACCTTTTGTGGATTTGGTGTTCGGCCCCCAGACCTTGCACCGAGTTCCGGAAATGATTGATGCCACCCGCAGCAGCAAAATCCCGATGGTGGATGTTACCTTTCCGGAAATTGAGAAGTTTGACCATCTGCCCGCACCCCGAGTGGAAGGGGTGACGGCGTTTGTATCCATCATGGAAGGCTGCTCCAAATATTGCACCTTCTGCGTGGTGCCCTATACCCGTGGTGAAGAAGTCTCCCGACCCTTTGTTGATGTGATGAAAGAAATCCAGCAACTGGCTGATCAGGGTGTGCGCGAAGTTAATCTGCTAGGGCAGAATGTTAACGCCTATCGCGGATTGGATAGTGAAGGTGATGAAATTGATCTGGCCGAACTGATTGCCTGTGTTGCTGCAGTGGAGGGTATGGATCGTATTCGTTTCACCACCTCCCATCCGGTGGAATTCACCGACAGCCTGATTGAAGCCTACAAGCACATACCAGAGCTGGTCAGCCACCTGCATCTGCCAGTACAAACTGGTTCCGACCGTATTCTGGCCGCCATGAAACGCGGCCACACCCGCGAAGAATACATCCAGAAGATGGAGCGGATTCGTGCCAACCGCCCGGACATCAGTTTTTCATCCGACTTTATTATTGGTTTCCCCGGTGAAACGGAAGAAGACTTTGCACAGACCATGGACCTGATTGAACAAATCGGTTTTGATCTGTCGTTTTCGTTTGTTTACAGTGCCCGCCCCGGCACCCCAGCTGCAGACTTGCCGGATGACACCCCGGATGAAGTTAAAAAGCAGCGCCTCTACCGACTGCAGGATCGCATCAATCAGCAGATGATGCAGATCAGTCGCCGTATGGTAGGAACCAAACAACGTATTCTGGTCACCGGACTAGCTCCCAAAGATCCGGGAGATTTTTCCGGACGTACTGAAAACAACCGTGTGGTGAATGTCAGTAGTGACAATCCGACTGATTACATCGGGCAGTTTGTCGATGTTATTATCACCGAAGCCTATGCCAACTCCCTGCGTGGCCGCCTGGCAGATCAAGGAACTCAGTCACTTTGAACAGCAATCAGAACTCAACAACACCTGAAGAGCAACCCGCTGGGCAGCGGATGATCCAGCTATCACTGCAACCTCTCGACAGCCAGCGCCTGGCTAACTTGTGTGGCCTGCATAATGATCATCTGAAACTGATTGAACAGCGCCTGGGTGTCACCCTGCGCAATCGGGGGCATGAATTCCAGATCAGCGGTGAAGCCCGTCGCGCCAATGTCGCAGCAGCGATCCTTGAACAGCTTTACAAGGATACTGCCACTGAAGACCTGCAACCGGAGAGTGTACACCTGCATCTGCAAGAAGCCGGACTGGAAGCACTGCAAGAAGAAGGCGTGGCAGATACCAGCACACCGGTCACCCTGCGCACCCCAAAAATCACTGTTAAACCCCGTGGTCAAAATCAGCAGGGTTATGTACGCAGCATCCGCCAGCACGACATCAATTTTGGTATTGGCCCTGCCGGAACTGGCAAAACCTATCTGGCAGTGGCCTGTGCGGTGGAAGCCCTGATGAAAGACGAAATCCGCCGCATCCTGCTGGTACGCCCAGCGGTGGAAGCCGGTGAAAAACTGGGTTTTCTGCCAGGGGATCTGGCTCAAAAGATTGATCCTTACCTACGCCCCTTGTATGACGCCCTGTATGAAATGCTCGGTTTTGAGCAGGTTGGCAAGATGATTGAAAAAAATGTCATCGAAGTGGCTCCGCTGGCTTTTATGCGTGGCCGCACACTGAACAATGCCTTTGTTATTCTGGATGAAAGCCAGAACACCACCCGTGAGCAGATGAAAATGTTCCTGACCCGTATTGGTTTTGGCACCACCGCTGTGATCACTGGAGATGTCACTCAGATTGACCTGCCCCGTGGCACCCGCTCCGGACTGACCCATGTTATGTCCGTACTACAGGGTGTGCAGGGTATAGGCATTACCCGTTTTGAAAACCGTGATGTGGTTCGTCATCCACTGGTGCAGCGTATTGTTGAAGCCTATGACATTGCCGAATCTGCCGAAGAAATTGAGCAGCACAACAAACGGGCATCCAGTAATGAACGCTGAAACATCACCCCTGTGGGTTGATCTGCAGCTGGCAGTCAGTGATGAAACCCTCTGTCCAACGGAGGCTGAATTTGTGCGCTGGGCCAGTCTGGCTCTGCTACCCGATGCCCCGGCGGATGCAGAAGTCACCCTACGTATTGTTGATGATGAAGAAAGTCAGCAGCTCAACCGCGACTATCGCGGTAAAAACAAGCCGACCAATGTCCTGTCTTTTCCTTTTGAATCCCCCATTGATTTACCGCCGGAAGCTGAGTTAAGTTTACTGGGTGATCTGGTGATCTGCCTGCCACAGGTGCTGCGTGAAGCTGCTGAACAACAAAAACCTGCCCTGCATCACTGGGCGCATCTGGTGATTCATGGCATGTTGCATCTGCAAGGTTACGACCATGAGGATGAAGAAGAAGCACAATACATGGAAGCCAAAGAAGTGCAACTGCTGGCACAGCTGAACATTCCCGACCCCTACATCAGCAAAGACGAACAGGTTGATCAACAAACACCATGAATGAAGACCGATCGAGCCGGGGGCAACCCCCTAAAAACTGGTTTGACAAGCTGCTGGGCGCTTTTTCTGCTGAACCCCGCAACCGCCAGGAACTTCTCGACTTCCTCAAGGATGCCTCTGAGCGCAAGTTGATCGACTACGAAGCCCTGACGGTGATTGAAGGGGCTTTGCAGCTCACCGACATGCAGGTGGGTGATGTGATGATCCCCCGTTCCCACATGGTGGTGGTCAAGATCGACCAGCATCCGCGTGACTTTTTGCCCACCCTGATTGAGTCCGCTCACTCGCGTTTTCCGGTGATTGGTGAAACAGCCGATGAAGTGCTGGGTATTCTGTTAGCCAAGGATCTGTTGCCACTGATCATTGATCATCAGGCCATGGAAGACTTTGATATCCGCCAGGTGTTGCGTCAGGCTACTTTTGTTCCTGAGTACAAGCGGCTTTATTCCATGCTGCGAGAATTCCGGGAAACCCACAACCACATGGCCATTGTGGTGGATGAATACGGCGGCACGGCAGGTCTTGTCACCATTGAGGACGTACTGGAACAGATCGTCGGAGAAATTGAAGACGAACACGATGTTGAAGAAGAAGCCGACATCCGCCCGGTGGAAGCAGGCAACTATCTGGTGAAAGCCCTCACCCCCATTGAAGACTTTAACGAGTTTTTTGCCAGTGATTTCAGTGACGAAGAGTTTGACACGCTGGGCGGTATTCTGATGCAGAAGTTTGGGCATCTACCGCGTCGTGGTGAAAGTGTGGTGATTGCCGGTTTTGAGTTTACTGTCATCAATGCCGATAACCGCCGTATCCGCCTGCTGCAGGTTCGTCGTATGTCCAGCGAAGAGATTGCTGAACTACCGGAACAGGACTGACTTCTTGTCATCACTGATGAAAAAAACCTGGATCGGACACCTGCTGGCAATCTTTGCTGGTGGGCTGATTACCCTCTCCCTTGCACCCTTCAACATCTGGCCACTGAGCCTGCTGGCTCCGGTGGCTTTCTGGTGGTTATTACAAAACCTGAACACTCGCCAAACCCTGCTGCGCGGCTGGCTGTTTGGCCTGGGTGTATTCGGCTCCGGTGCTTCCTGGGTGTATGTGAGTATTCACGAACATGGCGGCACACCACCTCTGCTGGCTGGCATGATGACCTGGAGTTTTGTCGCCGGACTGGCATTATTCTTTGCCCTGCAGGCTTGGATATGGCAACGCTGGTTCAGTAAAACCTCGGTACTAATCAGCTGGCCGGCATTATGGATATTGATGGAAGCCCTGCGTTCCTGGTTGTTCACCGGTTTTCCCTGGTTGTTGTTAGGTACCGCTCACCTGACCAGCCCTTTCAGCGGTTGGGCACCAGTACTGGGGGTGTATGGGATTTCCGGTCTGAGTGTGCTGGCAGGTTTGCTGATTTTTTATACCCTGAAACCCAGTCAGCCGATTAAACACCGAGCTGGCAGCCTGATTTTTTTACTGGTGTTAATAGCGGCAGGATTGGCATTAAAACACCAGCAGTGGACACAACCTTTTGGTGAACCACTAACAATCGGACTGGTGCAGGGCAATATTCCTCAGGAACAAAAATGGAATCCTGCCCAGCGCCAGCAGATTATCCGGCAACATATCCAGCTCAGCCAACAGCTGGGCGAAGTGGATTTGCTGATCTGGCCGGAAACCGCACTACCACTGTTACCAGAGCAGGCCGCACCCTATTTGCAGCGAGCCCTGCAACAAGCCGGTGAACAAGCCGGTCTGATCACTGGTTTACCCTCCAGAGCGGAAGAAACTGGACGTTATCACAACAGCCTGATCACAGCAGGAACCGCCAGCGGTGAATACCACAAGGTCAAACTGGTGCCTTTTGGTGAATACGTGCCAATGGAAAGCCAGCTACGCGGCCTGATCGAGTTTCTGGATTTACCCATGTCCAGTTTTATTCCCGGAACCGTTCACCCGGCCAATCTGCAGGTGCGGGATACCCTTGTTGCTCCGTTGATTTGTTATGAAGTGGCCTATGCCGGGTTTTCTGCCCGCCAGGCACACCAGAGCCACTGGTTGTTAACAGTATCCAATGACAGCTGGTTTGGCACCTCCATCGGCCCTTTGCAACACTTTGAGATGGCACGTTTTCGTGCACTGGAAATGGCTCGCCCCATGGCTCGTGCCACCAACAATGGCATCACCGCACTGATTGATCATCAAGGGCAAGTGATCACCCGCCTGCCGCAGTTTGAAGCAGCAGCCCTTAGTGGCAGCCTGCAACCCCGCGAAGGTGCCACACCGTTTATGCAGACCGGCCCACTGCCCTTGTGGCTCTTGTGTATGTTGTTACTGGAATGGCAGCGATATCAATTACGGCGGCAGTTACGCAATTGCCAATAAACCCATCAACCAACATTCAATCGTTCGATTTTTTTTGTATTTTTGTATTCTAAATTGTTAACTTGACCTCTTGTTTATATTCTTCCTGCCTTTGATTCTTATTGAATGCATTTTATTCAAATCAAACACTTAGCTGAACCCGCCACCAATCTCACCAGGTTTTTTATAACATAATTTTAACATATGGTTTCTAATGCCATGACCTGCATCAAAAATGCTATTGACTTTAAGCTGTTGAAAATCATAATGCCTGCACTTTTTGGTCAGCTTTTGTAACCAGCCACGGACTTTCTATGCTCACGACACCGGTATGAATTGTTCAACGACTCATTAAACAACCTGTTGTCATTCAAGGAAAAGGAGGCAGGAGTCCGCAAATGAAAATCAATCTCCCCGTCACGCAGCAGCAAAAAAAATACGAAGCAGGTGTTCGTCTGATCTCCACCACCGATCTGAGAGGCATCATCACCTTTGCCAATGAGGATTTTTGCAAAGTCAGTGGTTATTCGCTGGAGGAGCTGGTCGGCAAAAACCATAATATGATTCGCCACCCGGACATGCCTGAGCCTGCTTTTGCTGATTTATGGCAAACATTAAAAGCCGGGCAATCCTGGATTGGCGTGGTTAAAAACCGCTGTAAAAATGGTGATTTTTACTGGGTGGATGCTTATATTTCACCTATCTACCAAGGTGATCAGATAGTCGGTTACCAATCCGTACGCACCAAGCCCTCCAGCCGCAGGGTGGCTGATGCGGAGCGGTTATATCAGCGTATCAAAGCCGGTAAAAGTCTAGCAGTGACACCCCGGCCATTATTGCAGATACAGCTGGCCGCTATTTTATTCCTGTCCTCATTATTCACCGGGCTGGGTATGACTTTTTACCCACAACTCACGTATCTCTGGCTGATGTTATTTCCATTGCTGGCCGTTGCCGCAGGCTGGTTGACTCTGGCACCCCTGCGTCGCCTGCAACAAATGGGACACGAAATCATCAACAACCCCATTGCCCAGAAAATATTCACTCGTCGCCGCGATGAAACCGGCGCTGTCCTGTTGGCACTTTATACTTATCGTGCCCGAATCCGTACCATTCTGGGTCGGATGGACGATACGTTAAATGCACTCAAGGGTGTAACCAGTCAATTGGATCATCAGGTGCAGGCCAACAATCAAGCGCTCAATCAGCAGGAACAGGATCTGGAGTTAATCGCCACCGCCATACATGAAATGTCGACCAGCATCCGTGAGATAGACTCCAGCATCACCGCCAACAGTGAACACATTGAAAGTTCAGAACAGGTGTGTTGCTCCGGGCGCGAAAACATCGAAGCCAGCGCCAGCAAAATCAAGCAGGTATGCAGTGAACTGAATGACACTTCTGCCGAGGTGGATAAACTCAGCCTTGCCAGCAACAAGGTGGATGCTGTGATGGACCAGATTGCCGGTATCTCGGAACAGACCAATCTACTGGCATTAAATGCAGCGATTGAAGCAGCACGTGCCGGTGAAGCCGGTCGTGGTTTTGCTGTGGTGGCTGATGAGGTCAGGCAACTGGCTGGTCGCGCCCAGTCGTCCACCGAGGATATCCGCAAAACGCTGGAACAGATCCGCCAGATAGTTAAAACGGTGGTCTGTAGAATGCAAACCAGTGAAAACACTGTTGAGGAAAGCAGATCACAGATACTGGAATCCATCAGCAGCTTCCAGAAAATCGAAAGCACCTTCTCTGACATTGCTGAGCGGGAAATCCAGGTAGCCTCTGCTGTCAGTCAACAGCGCAGTGTGGCAGAAGAAATTGATCAGCGTATTTTATCCATTAGTCAGCAGGCAGCAACCACGCTGGCGGGCGCAGAAAACACGGTAGTGGCTCTGGAAGAACTCAAGAACCAGAGCCGCCAGCTGGAATCCACCATTCGCGCTTTTGCTTACGTCTGATTAATCCGTTTTACGAACAAACACCCGGCCATCACAACGGTGGCAGGGTTCCAGCCGATGAGTGAACGCCACTTCCAGCGTTTTACCACAGGAAGAACAGGCAAACACACCGGCCATTGCCAGCTCTCCGGTATGATAGAGGGTTGGATCTTCACGGCTGTCGAGATCTTCCTGCAAGGTACGCGCATCCAGCAGCGAGGGATCAGCCACCTGACGCAACAGGTGCAAAAACTGTTCACTCAGCAGGCTGGTCTGACGGGATAACCAGTCACCTACACCCTGTCCGGTATCCGCCAGATAAGCACGCAGGTCTTTTAAATCCCGCTTTAACCACTGAGTCAGCAGGTCGGCTTCTTCCCGAGTGATGCGCTCCAGTTCATGCTCAGTCTCCACCAGGCGCTCAATTTCCTGATCCAGATCCAACTGCTGACTGGTTTTTTCCAGATCCAGCTTGGCCTCATACAGCCGCTCCACCAGTTGGTCGTACATTTGCACCAGACGTTCGGCTTGATCAGACATGATCTTTCTCCTGCGGGATTAACGGGTTACCTTCAGTAAAACAGACTCAGCAGTAAAAGCAAGAGTAGCAGTCCTGCCAACCCCTTCCAAAAATTCAAAGGGTTACTCTCAGAAGCTTCTACTCGCATCTCTGCAGAACCAGGTTTTTTCAGATCATAAATAAACTCTGACAGGCGGCGGTAACGCAGCTCAGAATTGGGTTGTAATGCCTTACGCAGCGGAGCATCCATCCACACCGGAATACTGGGTTCCAGCTGAAATATCGGCACATATTCAAGGCGCGAAAAGTCCACCTTGGAGCTCATGCTTTCCAGTTGTCCGGCATAGGGTTTATGACCACACAACAACTCAAAGGCAATAGCCGCAATGGAGAATTGATCCGCCCGCTCACCCGGCTCTTTACCCAGCCGGTATTCCGGTGCGGTATAAGGGGTTAAGCCCACCCGACGCGCCAAGGTCAGCAAGAGCGGTAAATCCGTCATGCCTGCCACACCGCAGGCAGCAAAATCCATCAGCTTAACCACCCCGTGACTATCCACCATGATGTTCTGTGGGGTCAGGTTCTGGTGCAGAATTTCACGCCGATGCAGGGCTCGTACCGCCTTGGTCAGTTGTTCAATCAGATCAACACGTAACTTGATGTCTGCATCCGGGTTTTGCTCGATCCACTGCTGCAGAGTACGGCCTTCAATATATTCCATCAGGTAATAGAGTTGTTTACGCGGGCGTGAAAGATCTACAACCCGCGCCACATAAGGTGAACTGACCCGCTCAACCACCCATTGTTGCATGATAAAGTGAGCAATAAATTCTTTTTTGCAGGCGATCTGTGGTGAGGGTGCCTTGAGTACCAGATAGCGATCATTCTGGGTATCAAATACCTTATAGATGCGGCTGGTAGCACTGCGTGACAGCACCCGCTCTACCCGATAACCATCCACCACATCACCTTCCTGCAACTCATTCGGCACCGGCAAGCTGGAATAGGCATCGCCCAGTCCTTGGCCCACATCCTGAGGCACTTGATCCACCCGCAACAACTGAAAGCAAAAGTTATAACTGGAATAACCCCGCTTGCTGGCTTTTTCCATGGCTTTTTTCAGGATTTCATCACAAGCCTGGTTCAGGTCTTCAGAGTACTGGCTGATCAGCTGTACAAAATCAGAAGGCATCAAGGTGCCCTTGACCGCCTGGGTGGTGAACAAAAACAGATCACCCTGTCTGACATTAAAGTTGAGGTAGTCGATATCCAGACTGGGATCCATACCCATGGCGCGGGAGGGATAACGATACCCCCCCAGATAGGTGGTGTGTTCCCGGTTTAACAGCTGAAACTCTGCTCCGCGCAGGCGATACACCAGAGTATCCCCCATATGGAACAGCTGCGCCTGGTTGCCTCGCAGTAACAATGCACTCATGGAGCTGATATAACTGCCATTGGTCACGGTACGACTCTGGGCAAACAACCAGCTGTTCAACGCTGATAACACCCGATTAGCTGAGGTTTTGGTATCCCAGTTATCCGGTGTGGCGTAATAATCCGCAATAAAACCCTTCACACAGGTTTCACCCGCTTGTTTTGCCAGCGCATTGCGCCAGGTCGAGTCAGCAATCAGCCCAGCTGCACCCTTGGTCGCCAGCTGAGAGTCCTTCGGGTAGGATACCGCCATGGAAGAACGCGCACTGCGTCGATCCTGTGCCAGGTAAGACTGCCCGTAACTGATCCTCAATTCACCCAACTGCATGTGTTCGCGCCTTACTACGGATTAATGCAACATAATAACCCGAGTATCCCCCGTGTCGCTGCTGCTTCCAAGTTAAATCCTGTTATCCCTTGGTCTGAAAGACTTGTAACGGGTTGGAGTTATGCTGACTGGGAACGTATAATTCTCTCGCAAAAATTTATTCACTCTGAAAGGGTCTAAAGCTGATGAGCTACAACAAGATTTCTGCTGGCCAGTCTCTTCCTGATGACATCAATGTTGTGATTGAGATTCCTGCCAATCACTCGCCTGTCAAATACGAAATCGACAAGGACATGGATGCACTGGTGGTTGACCGCTTTATGGCAACACCGATGTTTTATCCTGCCAACTATGGTTACATTCCCCAGACACTGGGTGAAGATGGCGACCCCCTGGATGTGCTGGTTATTACCCCTCACCCGGTACAGCCAGGCAGTGTTATTCGTTGCCGTGCAGTGGGTGTACTGAACATGACTGATGAGTCTGGTTCTGATGCCAAGCTGATTGCTGTACCCCACAAAAAACTGACCACCATTTACAACGATGTTCAGGATATTGATGATGTTCCTGAACTGCTGCGCAAGCAGATTGCCCACTTCTTCGAGAACTACAAGGATCTGGAAGAAGGCAAGTGGGTTAAGGTTGAGAACTGGGGTAATGCTGAAGATGCCAAAGCAGCCATTGTAAAAGCTGAAGCTGCTTACAACTGATTCTGCTCTATCCTGCTTTGCAGGGCTCTAAAAACCTCTGCCGGGTTATACTGGCAGAGGTTTTTTATTGGTCAGCCACTGGATCAGCTCATCAGCAGGCAAGGGACGGCTGAACAGGTAACCCTGCCCCGTATGACAGCCGTGAGCTTTGAGTAATGCCTGTTGCTCCACTGTTTCAACCCCCTCTGCCAGCACTTCAAGACGCATACTACGCCCCATGGCAATCACCGCCGCCACAATTTCACAACCGATCACATCGGCTGGTAAATCCTGTACAAAACTCTGATCCACCTTGAGTTTGTCGATGGGAAAACGCTTTAAATACGCCAGTGATGAATAACCGGTACCAAAGTCATCAATCGCCAGCCTCACACCTAGCGCCTTGAGTTCATCCAGGGTATCTTCAGCATGCACTCCCTGTCCCATCAAGGCCGACTCTGTAATTTCCAGCTCCAGACACTCTGCAGGAAAGTGTAATAAAGAAAGCTGTGCAGCAATGGTTTGTGCCAGGTCTGGCTGCATAAACTGGCGAGGTGATAAATTCACAGCCAGGGTAGTGATCCCCAGACCGGCCTTACGCCATTGCAGAAAGTCCTGCATCGCCTGATGCAATACCCATTCCCCCAACGGGTGAATCAAGCCACTCTGCTCAGCATGAGGTATAAAATCCAGCGGTGGCACCAGCTTGCCATCCGGCATTTGCCAACGCACCAGCGCTTCCACAGCCGTGCATTGTTCAGTTTTCAGATTGATCAATGGCTGGTAATACACCACCAACTGCTGATCGGACAAAGCCAGACGCAAGCTGGAGTCCATACTGAGATATTGCTGGGCTTTTTCCGTCAGATCAGCGGTATAACTACGACAGGTGTTACGTCCGGCATCTTTGGCCTGATACAAGGCTGCATCAGCATTACGCAGCAATTCATCCACACTGGCAGCATCATCTGGATAGATGCTGGCACCGAGACTGACCGTCAGCCAGATCTGCTGATCGTCTTCCAGTTCAAAGGGTTCTTTCATCAGTTGTAACACCTGATCAGCACGCTGTTCTAACTGCTGTCCGGATAACATGCCTTCCTGTACCAGTAAAAACTCATCACCACCCAAGCGCGCCAGCAGGCATTCCCCACCAAAGGCATTATTCAGACGTTTGGCTGCTGCTATCAGCAACTGGTCACCAGCCTGATGCCCGAGGCTGTCATTAAGTGTTTTAAAGCCATCCAGATCCGCCAGCAACACTCCCACTCGACTGTTCCAGCGCTGAGCACGAATCAAGGCGTTTTCCAGCTGCAAAGTGATCAGGTTACGATTAGGCAGGTCGGTTAAGGTGTCATAGTGCACCAATCGTTCCATTCGCGACTGACTTTCTTCCTGCTGGCTAATATCGGTCAGCACCAGCAGATAACGGTGTTTCCCAGCTGTATGCTCAGCCTCCGAATCCTGCTCCAAACAGTTGATGATCACCCAGAGATGACATAAGCCACCATCATTTGTGTTCTGGGTCATTCGACCCTGCCAGCGCTTTTTTTTCAGCAACTGCCGCCAAATCTCCCGATAAAACTGTGGAGTCTGGGTAGAGTTGACCAACAGTGATGGCCTTCGCCCCAGCATTCTTGTTTCAGAAAAACCAAAAATCTGTTGCATTGCCGGATTGGCCAGCTCAATTTCCCGTCGGGCATTCAACAGCAAAACCCCTTCACCCGAAACTTCGAATAACACGGCTGCCTGCTTGAGTTTTTGGCGACTCTGCTCTAGATGATCAATCAGTCGGCTCTGCACATTCAACGCTTGATACACCAGCCAACCAATCAATGCACTGGACAAGGCTACAAAGATCAGCCCTTTTTCTGTCTGCAACAAAGTCAGGGTGCTGGCTTCCAGCCCAAGCGAATCAATAAAGCGATCACTGAAGATAATCCACAGGCTGCTCACCAAAGCATAAATCCCAGCAACCTTCAGTACTTGGCGGATTTTTGCCCAACGTCCATGGTGTATTGCTTTTGTTAACATGCATCCATCCGTTTGACTGATCAATTTTGGTCTATATTAAGTATAGATGCCTTGCTGATCCACGGGGCAGAAATTGAGGGTGAAATCATGCACCAGACCAGCCTGCCATGTTTTGATGACTTAATGCAACTCGCCCGTCAGCATCCTGAGCAACTGGAAACACTGCGTGAACAGTTGACAGCAATTTTTAACGAGGCTCAGTCCCCTGCCGCCATGCCAGATACTCATCCAAGAGTAACAGGTAACGTTCCGGCAGGGTTTGTTGTTTATGGTGAACCCGATAAATTGTCCAGCAGGCTTCCTGCTCCAGCCGCCATTCACGAGTTTGCTGTTGCCAGGTGGAAGCCTCCCAGACACTGCGCGGCACCACACTGAAACCCAGACCACGAGCCACAGCATCCAGCACCAGATGCACCCGATTAACATAACTGCGTTGTGCCAATTGACGTGTGCCCCGGTATTCATCCGGAAAGTTAGCTTTTAACAATTTACTGGCCTGTTCCTGCCCCTGCTGGTGATCAATAAAACCCAGACCCATTAACTCCTGCAGGCTGCCGCCTTGAAAGTCAGCAGGCACCACAACAATCAAGGGCTCCTGAATATACTTCACATACTCCAGCTCAGGATGACGCTGAACTTCACTGACCAGCGCCAGATCAATTTTACGCGCCAGCAGATCCTGAATGGCTTCCGCATTGTCCGCAAAACGCAGGTGTAAACGCAGGCGCGGATGGTTTTTCAGAAAACCCAGTGTAAAGGGATAAAACAACACACCCAGCACTTCAATACTGGCCATACGACACTCACCACCTTCCAGCAGATCCTGCTCCAGCGCATGACGGAACTGTTCGTGATCAGCAAACAGGCGCAGGGCATAGTCGTACACCTGTCGTCCAGCCTCGGTCAAATCAAAACGCTTACCCTTGCGTGCCAGCAGCTCCAAACCAAAATACACCTCCAGCTTGCGTACATGCTGACTGACACCCGGCTGGGTCATTTCCAGCTTGAGTGCGGTGCGGGTGAAACTTCCGGTTTCCACCAAAGTGATAAACGTTTTGAAATACAAGGCATTGAACATTAATGCAGGTTTCCCGTAACCCTGTTATAAAAAAACCCCCGGCTGATCAGCCGAGGGTCAATTAGTGTAGTGGATTCACTGGCAGAAAACAGCCAGCACAGCTGACTGTTTAAGGTCAGTTTTTGCTCGGCTCTTCTTCAACTTCAACCGGCATATTGTCTTCAACGTGAATCGGCTCCTCCGAGTCATCGGCGGCCTTTTTATTGCGGCCACGGAACTCGATCATGAAGTAGAGTACCAGTCCGGCACCCAATCCCCAGGCAGCGCCGTGAGTCGCCAGTACCACACCCATAATGCCAGCCACACCCATGGAGGTGGCATTGTCAATCTGCTCCACCGCCACGGCAATACACAGGTAACCGGTAATCAGCAGAGTAATCGACAGGGCAATCGGCAGCACCGGACGGAACAGAGTGACCAGCGGCAGCAGAAAGAGTGCAATAAAACCCACAATCCAGAAAATGCTGGCACCGGAATAAATGGTATCCATAGCCTTACGACCATAACGATAACGCTCAGCAATGGTCGCCATGGCACCCGTGAACAGCGGGCCAGCCAGACCAGGGTAGGGCGCAAAGAAGGAGTGAATCACATTACGGACACCTGTCACCAGGTGCACACGATCCACGTTCACTTCAATTTTTTCATCCGGGCGCAGGTGATCCACACGCTTGATCAGACTCTGACCCACAATGATGTCACCAAAAGCAATGATGTAAGCAATGATGGCGGTGGGAATCGCCAGCACCAACAAATCCAGACCAGGAAAACCAACCGTGAATGGCAGGTAGGCCCAGATCTGACCCATGGCAGGTACGTTAAAACCCCACTGCACATCAGGCAGCGGGTATTCAGCCACACCCCAGCCAATAAACATGGTCAGCAGCATACCCGGCACCATGCCGTAACTGGCAACCAATTTGGCCCAGCGATGTTTTTCTGTCCAGTCACGGAAGGACAGAGAAAACAGCACATAAGCCGTGACCAAACCACCAATGGTCAAGGAGATAGGCGTATTGTAAAGACGGCCACCGGTACTGATTTCACCACTGATGGCAGCAATACCGGCACCCAGCAGGATACCTGCCTTGATCGAGTTAGGAATATTGTTGACCAGTTTACTACCCAGACGGGTCACGGCCATAAACAGAAAAATAAAGGCTACCACCAACTGTAAAGCGACCAGCGCACGAATGGCATCAGGACCGGGTTCATAGTCACTGAGATAAAGCAGCACCACTGGAATCGCCGGGGTAATCCAGCCAGGAACAAAGGGCACACCCAGCAGGGTAGGCAGCATAAAACCGATACCACAGACCACTACATAGGCCAATGCCACTTCATAAGGCAAACCCAGGTATTGTTCCAGTAGTGGGATCATGCCCATGGCAATAACAAACATCACCAGAGCCTGAATGGTTTCCGGAAT
Source organism: Marinospirillum sp. (assembly GCF_014859565.1). Next base: position 19,325 of record NZ_JACUUA010000020.1, read on the forward strand.
TTCCCAGCGGTAATGGATAAACGGCAAGCGGATTTTAAAAGGGCCAGCAGGCCAGTAGGGATGTTCTTCCCCGTGTTTACGTTTTAGGAGCACGTCATGAGTTCCTTGTATGGATTGTCTTTGTGTACCTGTGGCCGGAAAAACCGGCTTTCAGCCACCATAGGGAACCGACGTCACTTTTCTGTTTTTGTAGGTGTGATCGTTCAGCAGGTGCTTTGTACCCTGCCTGTGAATTTTCGCCAATTCGACCTTGGCACTAGCAAGCGCTCGCTACAAAAACCTCTGCAAGCAAAATATTTTATTATTTTTTACCCGTATTACAGCTTAAAAATCTGCTATAAGCTGTTAAAACTCACGATTTAACTGCTGCATCGAAACATGTGCCGGAAATGAATTTTATGCTAAAAAAACCATCCAAACGCTATTGCGGCACATAAAGCAGTTATAAATACGCAGGGTTGCAAAAAGAGCAGCCACAAGTCCAGCCGGATGTTTTATCATGGCATCCTATTTTTTTATTCGCTGTTGCAGGAGCCTGTTTTCAGATGCAAGTAAAATCTACCGCCGGAGTTAATGCACTGGTTTCACCCGAGGGCAGCCTTGAGGTTTTATCACAGCACGAGGTAAACCGGCTGAAAGATACATCCAGCAACGGCCATCATGAAATTCTGCGGCGTTGTGCCTTGGCAGTCTTGTCCTGCGGCAGTCCGCTGGATGACGGTATGGCTCTGCTGGAGCAGCACCCGGACTTTGACATCGAAGTACTACAACAGGATCGTGGTATTCGTCTGCAACTGACCCAGGCACCGGCAGATGCGTTTGTGGATGGTGAAATGATCAGGGGTATCCGTGAACACCTGTTTGCGGTGTTGCGTGATCTGGTCTATGTCAGCAACGAAATTGAACTCAATCCACGCCATGACTTGAACAACAGTGCCGGTATCACCGACGCAGTGTTTCATATTCTGCGTAATGCACGGGTGCTGCGCACCAACCTGCAACCCAACCTGATTGTTTGCTGGGGCGGACATTCCATTTCCCGCGATGAATATGAATACACCAAGGATGTGGGGTATCACCTGGGATTACGCGGTCTGGATATCTGTACTGGCTGCGGCCCCGGAGCCATGAAAGGGCCAATGAAAGGTGCCAACGTGGCACACGCTAAACAACGCACAGCCTTACGGCGCTATATTGGTATTTCTGAGCCAGGTATTATTGCCGCCGAAGCACCTAATCCCATTGTCAACGAACTGGTGATCATGCCGGACATCGAAAAACGTCTGGAGGCTTTTGTTCGTTTGGGTCACGGCATTATTGTGTTTCCCGGTGGTGTGGGTACTGCCGAAGAAATTCTCTATCTGCTGGGTATACTCAGTAGCAGCGATAATCAACAGCAGCCTTTTCCGGTGATTTTTACTGGCCCGGAAAGTGCCCGATCCTATTTTGAGCAGATCGACCACTTTATTGCCACCACCCTGGGTGAGTCGATGCGCAGCCGTTATCACATCCTGATCAATGACCCTGCCGGTGTGGCGCGTGCCATGAAAAGCGGCATGGAAGAAGTCACCGCCCACCGACGCCAGCACAGTGATGCCTTTTATTTTAACTGGCGGCTGAGTATTGACCCGTTATTCCAGCAACCTTTCCATCCGACCCATCAGGCCATGTCGGAACTGCAACTGCATCGTAATCAACCGACGCATCTGCTGGCAGCCAATCTGCGCCGCGCTTTTTCAGGCATTGTGGCGGGTAACGTCAAGGAATCGGGGATTCGTGCCATAGAACAGCAGGGTGCTTTTAAACTGCATGGTGAGCCGGAATTAATGGCTTTGCTGGATAAACTATTGCGTGCCTTTGTTGATCAGGGGCGCATGAAGCTGGCAGGAAAGACTTACAATCCCTGTTATCAGGTAGTAACCTGAATCAGCTACGAATCATTGACACAAAACCCACGAGCACTTGCAGCACTTCCGTTCCGTTATCGGTAAACTTGCCGAAAACTGATCGGCAGTCGGGAAATCAGGGGATGATCCCTGTCAGGCTTTATATCGGAGATGGTGAACATGGTTGATATGGCAAAGCTGAAGGAGGAGGCCCTCCAACGGAAACGCCAGCACGAAGAGAAAGAGCTCAAGAAACAACTGAATAAAGGCAAAAAGCCCAGGAGTTCTTCAGCATCCTCTTCCCGCAGCAACAGAGGGAGCGTAGCCCGCAATCCCTCCGCACAAAGAGCATTGGCAAAACAGCCGCCTCAGAAGCGCAAACGTTCTGTCAGTCGCTGGATATTGGACATCCTACTGTTTTTGGGTGCACTGCTGATTATGCTAATGATGATCAACCCTTTTGGCTGAAGTCCTGCAAAGCACTCAGCCACTCATCCATCCAGTTGCCAACCCCATCACTGGGCTGAAAAAATTCCAGGGCATCAATTTTTAACATCGGTTGCAGGCTGACTGCACCGAGATCAACCAGCAGGTCTTCAAAAAGCTGACCGGCAGCACAAAAGGTTTCACCATACGAAGAATCCCCCAGCGCGACCACACCACAAGGGCGACCCACCAATGAAACGGGTTGCTGCTGCAATTGCTGATACAGTGGCTGCAGGTTTTCCGGCAACTCACCACTGCCGGTTGTGGACGTCACCACCAACAGTGCAGATTGACCATCCAGTGCCTGCAGATTCGGCATTTCATTAAGCCTTATACTCATGCCTGCTCTTTCTGCAATATCACCCAGCAGCTCTGCAACATCAACAGCACCACCATACACACTACCAACCAGCAATTGGATATCTGCCATTCCTGTCTCCTGGACTCGATTGTTAAACTTTTACTGCAATAAGCGTGGCTTATTATCTTCTGGGCCATAAACCTAGTAATTTAATCGGATATATTACCACAGGGGAAAAATGATGCATTATACCGAATTGGAAGCGATTGCTCTCCCGCTGTTAATTGGCGGCCTGATCCTGTTTATGGGTTTCATTGTCTGGGATCTGGCAAAAAAATCCAATGCCGGACGTTTTGGAACCAGTGTGTTATTTTTTGCGCTGGGGCTAGGTGTTGCAGGTTTTATGATTAAAACCCTGGTCGTGGCTGTCATTCAAAGTAATTAAAGAAAAATATACCGGACTCCGAGGAATCCGGCATCACATTACATGATTTCGTTCAGACGCTCACGCCAGTTTCGTGTCAACTTCTGACGCTTGTGGGCATGCTCCAGCATGCTCTTGTTCAACTCGCAGAACAGGTCTGCACAATCCTGACCCATCTTCATGGGATTTTTATCATCTGCTGAATGAATACAGGATTGACTCAGCTTGAACCAGGTATCCCAATACTGGCGCACGGCTTCCATTTCTGTTTCCATTACGGCCTCCATTGCTGCAAGCCACTGACGCTGAAATTCAACCATGGGCATTTGCTGCTTTTCCATCTGTTCGCGAAACATATCAATTACACTTTGCATTATTCTCACCTCCAAATATTTATCCTTGCACGCATCTTAATCATGGCGCTTTAGTGGAAAGTTTTCCACTGTTATTCCTGTGCTGTATCAAGTGATGAAAAATTACTTTCTCTGATCAACCGACAGTGGTTGCCAGTCTTCGGGAAAGTGAGGCCATAAACCCGTGTCTGCCGACAATTTTAACCACTGACTCACCTGTGCAACACTGGCCGGACGCGCCAGCCAGAAACCCTGGCAGACCGGGCAACCCAGACCCTGCAGCAAGGTGGCCTGGGCAGGTGTTTCCACACCCTCGGCCACAATATCCAATCCCATCGCAGAAGCCATACCGATAATCGCTTTAACCAGTTGCCCGTCTTCGCGGTTTTCAGGTAATTCTCGAATAAAACTAGCATCTATTTTAATGGTGCTGATTGGCAGCTTCCTGAGGTAGGACAAGGATGAGTAACCCGTACCAAAATCATCAATAGAAAGCTTGATGCCTCCTTGCTGCAAGGCCAGCAATAGCTGATACTGCCCATCTTCTTCACTGAGAATCAGGCAGCTCTCAGTTAGCTCCAGTTCCAGCAAATCCGCTGGCAACCCATGTGCCTGCAATCGACGGAATACCCTCGCAGCAAAATCAGCATCCACCAGCTGGCGTGCTGATACATTCACGGAAACTGACATGGGTGAATAACCCTTTTTTATCCAGGTTTGCAGCTGGGCACACACTTGATCAATCACCCAGTCACCAATTACATCAATCAAGCCCAGTTTTTCTGCCAATGGAATGAATTGAGCCGGTGATACATCACCCAGCTCTGCATCACTCCAGCGCAACAAAGCCTCCATACCCACCCATTGACGAGTGATCACGTCTATCTTGGGCTGATAAGCCAGATGTAATGAGTGGCTATCCAGCGCTTTACGTAATCTATTCTCCAGCGCCAGATCCACATAATTGCGCTCACCCATCATGGCATTATAAAAGCAGTAGTTGTTCCGTCCGGCATCCTTGGCGCGATACATGGCGGTATCCGCATGTTTCAGTAGAATTTCTACCGTTTTGCCATCATCAGGATAAACACTGATACCAATACTGGTGGATACCACCAGACTCTTTTGTTGAATACTCAGTGGCTGGGTCAGCACCAGGGTCAGTCGGGATGCCAGTGATTCTAATAAATGCAGAGACTCCACTTCCGGTACCAGCACGGTAAATTCATCACCACCCAGGCGGGCAACCGAATCTCCATCTCGCACACTGGATTCCAGGCGTTTTGCCACCTGCCGCAACACTTCATCACCAGCCTGGTGCCCCAGGGTGTCGTTGATGCGCTTGAATAAATCCAAATCAAGAAACAGGATAGCCATCTTGTGTTTGTGGCGGCGGGCATTACCCAGCGACAATTCCAGCCGATCAATCAACAAACGACGGTTGGCCAGCCCGGTTAGTTCGTCATAATAAGCAAGACTATGAATTTGCTCTTCTTTGCGCTTGCGGTCGGTGATGTCGCTGAAAATGGCCGCAAACTGGCGTATCTGACCTTCCGGATTACGAATGGCGGTGATGGTTAACCATTCAGCATAAACCTCACCATTCTTGCGCCGATTCCAGATTTCTCCCTGCCAGTAACCCTCACTTTTAAGGTGCTTCCACATCTCAACATAAAATGACTTGTCATGCCGACCAGAACTGAGCAAGGCTGGTGTTTTACCTATGGCCTCTTCTGCATTGTAACCAGTCAAGGTGGTAAAACTGGGATTAACCGCCTGAATGCGTCCTTCATAATCGGTGATGACAATACCATCCAGCGAGGCTTCAATAACCTTCTGAGCCAGAAGCAAGTGTTCATTGGAGGTTCTCAGAGCATGATCACGTGCCTCGATTGCGGCACGTAACTGGTTAACATACTCATATTCAATACTGGCAAGAATGTCGCCAAAGGACAGCAACCCACACAAAACATCGGTGGGTTCTCCATGTTCATCATGATCCATCACACCCAGATGACGGAAACCTTTTTCGCGCAGCAGATCCACTGCATGCAACAGGCTCATATTACGGGGAACACAGAAGAGGGAGTGATGCACCAGTTCTTGCAGGGTTGTAGCACTGACTTCTTCTGCCAGCAGCGCAATCAGATCCCGCTCGGTCACAATTCCGGGCGGCTGACCTCTACCCCGCACGATTATCGCAGCCTCAACACCGGCCTCACGCAGCTGGCCAACCGCATCAGCAATGGTCAGGCTGGCGTACAAGCGCAGGGGAGGACGGCGGATGCTGGAACCCACACTGCGCATCAACAGATAATGTTCCACCCCTTGATGCCGCACTAAATCAGACTGAGTCAGCATTCCCAGTGGTTTATTTTGTTGATCCAGCACCAGCAGACGACGCAGCCGCTGTCTTTTCATCATCGAGGCAGCATCACTCATTGAGGTGCTGAAGGCCACGCTGATGACCGGGAAGCTCATCAACTCACAGATTGGGGTTTGTTGCAGTTGTTCACGGCTGAAATCCAGTCTACGAGTATCGCCTTCACTCCAGATACCAAGAATGTCGTCACCATCCATCACCAGAATGCAGCTGACTTTGGCCTTGCGCATCCGTCGTGCCACTTCACCCAAGGGTAAACATGGCTCACAGGTTAACAGTCCACCACTCACCATCACGCCCACCTGAGGATCATCCCCAAGCTTTAGTACCGATAGATCCTGATTCAGGTCGTTAATAAATTTCAAATCCAGCTCCGCACCAAAAACTCAGATAGCCTCAGGTTCAAGTAAGGATACCAGCAACTGCCGCACCTGACTGACCTCAAAAGGCTTATCGCAAATGGCTGACACGCCTGCCTGACGAACAGAGGCAAGGCGTGATTCATCCTCTGATGTCACCATCATGATCGGGATGTGGGAATAGCCAGCTGATTGGCGGATATGATTAACCAATGCCTCACCATCCATGACCGGCATGTTGTAGTCGGTCACCACCAGATCATAAGAAGCCTGCTCCAGACAACGGATTCCTTCACTGCCGTCCACCGCTTCATCAATCTGTTCCACCCCGATCTGCTGCAGAACACGAGTCAGATGTTTACGCGCCATACGGGAATCATCCACCACCAGCACTCGCAGGGTGGTAATGTCATACAGCTGCAGGTCCAGCTCTTCATGTGTGAGGTAAGCCAGAGTTGTTGCCAGTGCGCGCTCCAGATCCTTGCGACCAAAGGGTTTGGGTAACAGTGCTAACACCCCGGCCTGGCGTACCGCTTCAAGGTTTTCTCTTTTCTGCTCACTCGACACCACCATCTTGGCCACATCAGCCAGGCGCGGGTCTTTTTGCATCAGGGCAAACAGCTCATGGGCATCTGCATCCGGCAAATACAAACTGGTGATAATCAGATCCGGCACAAAACTGCGCATGCGGTTTAATGCTTCGCGCGCTGTTTCCACTGCTTCCAGCGTATGGATGCCGGCGGCAGTTAGTTGGTCACATATAACCCGCCTTTGCATGGCAGAGGGTTCAACCAGCAAAATACCCAGATCATCCAGAGAAATAGCAGCATCCATTGTGTTTCACTCCTGCGGCAAAAAGCTTTGTGTATGGTAATCAGTGTTTTTGTTGTTTGTTGGGCAAACCCGGTTGATACACGTCATCGCGGTAAATCAGACGGCGAGCTTCAAGTGGCTGTTTGGGTGCCAGGCTAAATACGGCCTCACGCAGTCGAAACAGCCGCGCCCCCTGGCGCCGGCGTGCCAGCTCCAGCTCCACTTTTCTGGGCAGGGGCGGCAGGCGCAAGGCTTTGCGATCCTCTGTCCAGAAGGTGGCCTTATCCAGTATCAGACTCAGCAGATTGCGCTGATCGGTTTTTAACTCTGCCAGCAGTGTAAGTGCGATCAGCTGTCGCGCACGCCGGATTTTTGCCAGACGAGTCATAGCCATAATAAGGGGTACCCCATTCAGTTCCGTTTGACTATCATAAACCTTCGTTTAAAGAGAGTCAGTCATAAATTCTGCATAAAGGTGCAACAAAGCGTCACAAAACACTTTCCAGTGGGGGATAGGAGAAGCTCCAAAGCCACGTTAAGATGTGACTCGCACTCAGGGCAGAAAAAAACCTATAATAAAAGTATTCGGGCAGTCGCCGGACAGCAGAACAGGAATCACCATGGAACCCCTATCCGATGAAGAGTCGTTAATGAGCACCCCCACACCGGAGGAGCTTGGATTGACTTTCAGAGAAGACGAAAGCGGAGACATTTTTGTCTTCTACGAACCCTCTGGTCTAGCATTGCCGCTTGAGGCCAGCCAGCTGCCTCTGGTGATGGAACTAGCCGGCTTTTCCGCTACAGAACACCCGCTGGAACCTGCCGCCGTTGCAACGCTGCTGGATCTGATGCGTAGAGGCCAGTCAACGGACATGCGCCTGGGTGGCCCGATTAATGCCAGAGTTGATGTGTACACCAGCCCCAACCAAATGTTAGCCGGTGTTGTAGTTTATCCACCGGCAGGCAAGGGCAAGGATCTGACCCCTGAGTTACTTGATTTTGCTCTAAAGCAGTCAAAAATTGTTCGTGGCCTGCTGGATGAAAGCCTGGCCGAACTCACCTCGGCAGAAACCCGCGAGCAACTGCGTAAAAGTGGCAAGCCCATTTGTATGGTGGTGGCTTACGGTGAATCCGCCTACGACGGTGAAGATGCTCGACTGGAAACTCTGCTGGAAGAAATCAACGACCGTCGCCCTCAAGTGAGCGAAGAAGGCAATGTGGACTTCTTAGAGCTGGGCGACTTCCCCCATGTAGATGCTGACCAGGTGCTAGTGCGCCGCCACCCGCCTACGCCCGGCAAGTCCGGCTGGACAGTAACTGGGCGTACCATCAAGGGTCGTAATGGTAAGGATTTAACACTCAAACCCAAGGATGAAACGGTCAAACTGGCACCGGGTGATGCCGATCTGTTGTTATCTGCTGTACCCGGTATGCCGGTGGTGCACGAAAAAGGTGCCCACATTGAGCAGGTACTAAAAATTGACGAAGTTGGCTTAAAAACCGGCCATGTGCGTTTTGATGGCAGTGTACACATCAAAGGCAATGTGAATGCCGGTATGAAAGTTGAAGTTACCGGTGATGTTAAAGTAGGTGGATTGGTAGAGGCCGCTTATATCAAGGCCGGAGGCTCAATCGAAGTGGGTGGTGGCATTATCGGACGTAAAAAACGCACCGACACTGCAGAAGCGGCTCAGGACAAAAACAAAATTGATGATGCTTATCTGGAAGCGGGCAACGTCATCAAAGCACGATTTATTCAGGAAGCAACCGTTCACGCTGGTCACGAAGTTGTTGTACAAAAGCAGATGCTGCACTCGGAAGTGACTGCAGGCATCAAGGTTCACATGCCCGGCAAGGGTGCCATTGTTGGGGGTATTACCGAAGCCCGCGAACTGATTGATGTTGCTGTTACTGGTGCACCGGCCAATATGCCAACTCGTTTGCTGGTCGGTAATACCAGTGAAGTGAAAACCCATATTGGCGTCATCAACAACCAGTTAAAACAGCTGGAAACCCAGAAATCACAACTAATGGAAGTAGTGGCAAAAATTAAAAAGCTGCATAAACCCATCACGGAAGAGAAAAAACAGCAGATTATTAAAGCCCGTGATGGTCTGAAAGATAAAGAAAACAGGCTTCATGAGGAATTAAGGGAAATGGAAGAGCAACTGACACAACTCCAGTCGTCCCGAATTCATATTCGTAAAACCTGTTATCCCGGCACTCAGATTCAGATTGACGAAGCCTCCTTCACCCCGCGCAATGACTTAGGCAAGGTCACCTTCTACCTGCGTGACAATGACATCAACATGCGCTAGTTAGGACTCCTGCTGCAAGGGCAACTGCCAATTAATAATCGGCATAGCTCTTTGCAGCAGCCAAGCATTGGCCTGAGAAAAATGATGGCAACCCAGAAAACCCCGATGGGCGGACAAGGGTGATGGATGCGGAGCCGTTAACACCAAATGCCGCTGACGATCCACAAAGGCGGCTTTTTTCTGTGCATAACTACCCCACAACATAAACACTACACCCGGTGATTGTTCATTCAGCAGATGAATCACCCGATCAGTGAATAGCTCCCAACCCTTGCCTTGATGGCTGTTAGCTTGACCCGCCTCAACTGTCAGCACGGCATTTAATAACAACACACCCTGCTGTGCCCAAGCCTGTAAACAACCATGGGCAGGCGGCTGAAAACCCAGATCAGCCTGTAATTCCTGATAGATATTACGCAGCGAAGGAGGAGTACGCACACCGGGAAGCACGGAAAAACTCAGACCATGCGCCTGATCAGGACCGTGATAAGGATCCTGGCCGATCACCACTACCCGCACATCCGACAAGGGCGTTTGCCAAAAGGCATTAAACCAGTTGGAAGAATGGGGGAAAATCACCTTGCCTGCCGCTTTTTCCTGCTGCAAAAAGGCTTTTAACTGCAGCATGTAAGGCTGGTCAAATTCATTGCCCAGCCATGCCATCCAGTCATCCGGCAAGGGTTGTTTCATCACTTAACCTTTACCTCAATAATAGCTTTGAACTCCTGTACCACCAGCCGATGACTCAGCTCACGGGTGTAAGCGGTGCAGCTGGTCCCAGGTGATGGTAAAGTCCTTGCAATAACGGCCATGGGTCATGGTGGTTTCTCAATTCCTGAGCAGGTGGTTAAGCGCGAAAAAACGCGCATCTTATCCAAAAGTGCTGCGTGACGCCATGACCCTTTCGACCGTATCCACGATCACCTGCGTCTGGGGATCAATTTCCAGATTCACCCGGCAACCTTCCTGCATGTCACCAAAGGTAGTGGCACGGCGTGTTTCAGGAATCAGATAAACACTGAAGCGGTTTTCCTCCACTTCCCCCAGCGTCAGGCTACATCCATTTAACCCGATGTAACCCTTGGCAAAAATATACTTCATCCATTTGGGTGGTGCGGTGAACTCCAATCGCAGGTTGTTTTCATCCAGCTCCTGGCGTGATGTCAGCTCGATCTGATCAATGACATGACCTGACATCAGGTGACCGCCGATTTCATCAGAAAAACGCGCAGCGCGTTCAAAATTCACCCGGTCACCCTGCTGCAGGGCACCCAGATTAGTGAGCCGCAGGGTTTCAATCATGGCATCAAAATACACCGCTTTGTCATCCCAGCTCACCACGGTCAGGCAGACACCGTTGATGGCAACACTGCCACCGACCTGCAAACCTTCACGGGTGGCAGCAGGCAGGTTGATGCCAAAATTGCTGAGGTTACTTTTACGCTCCAGGCTAACTAACTCAGCCACGCCTTGTACAATTCCAGTAAACATGTTTGTTATCCTTTGCTTGCCAGCAGATCGACCTTCAATAACGCCACTCGATCCGAACCAAAATAAAGCTGATCTTTCCAGATCAGGGTGGGAGCACCAAAACCACCGGCAGCAATCAACTCATCAGTGAAGTCCTTTAATGCTGCCTTGGCCGTTTCAGCGCTGCCGAGTGCAGCAATTTCTGTGCCCATAATTTCTTCCGCCAGCTGTGACTGGGAGACATCCTGACCTTCACTCCAGTAGGCTTGATACAAAGCCAGCGCCAGCTGCGGGCGTTGATCCGCTGGCAGAGCCGCCATGGCACGTTGCACCTGTAGTGTATTGGCAGGAAATACTTCAGGACGAGTGTAAGCAACCTGATAATAACGAGCGCAACGAGGCAGATCCAGGGTCAACATATAATGCTTTTTAGGTTGATTAGACAGGGGGGTGGCATTACCCAGCTGTTTGAGCAAACCACCCAGAAAAATCGGCTTCCAGATCACCTGTGCACCCGTGGCCGCTTCCAGCTCAGCCATTTGCACCGCGGCCAGATAACTGTAAGGACTGACAATGTCGTAATAAAAATCGATGATTTGGCTCATTATTCTTCTCCTGGTTCATCCTGCTGCTCGCCGGTTAACATCACATGGGTTTCCAGCAGGGCGCGTACCTGATCTTCTGCACGGGTCGGATCCAATCCCAAAAACTGCAAGGCTTCCTGATAGGCCATCTGCCATTCTTCGGTATCAGGGCATAATTCAGCGGCTTCGCTCAGCTCAACACTCACGTCTTGACCGGCTGCGGCATACAATTTAAGTAACCACTGCTCCTGCGGATGCAGAGCATCCAGATAATACACATCATCCTGCTGATCATACATCAGCTCGCGTACCACCTCGGCAGCGGAATAAGCCTGAATTTCCAGGTTCATATCCTGCAATGCCAGCAGGGCAGAATCTTCGTCTAGCCAGCTTTCATCCGGCTGAATCAATGCCTGTTTAATGCGTCCATCCGGCAATGACCAGGCCAGACTGACCGGGAAACTTTCTTCTTCAGCAAGCACAGCTTCAATGGCAATAAAAGTCGGCAGACTCATCAGGTGTTTTTCTCCAGCAGGGTATCGGGCAAATGAAACAAGCGCTGAGCATTACGGCTGGTACTCAGTGCCAGCGAGGCCACCGGCAGTTTGCACAACTCAGCCATTTTAACCAACACCCAAGGCAAACAGGCAGGTTCGTTGCGGTATTTTTTCGGACGGGGAGTCAACAACAGCCCAGTAATCCCAGCCGCTGCAGCCCGCTCCAATACAGCTTCCAGATCAGCTGCAAAAGCCGGATCACAGAGATTTACACCGATATCCACCAGTGGTAAAACCGGTTCATCAAAAGGAAGTGCTAACATCAGATCCTTAAACGCTCTTAATAAATACTGAAATACTGCACCGACATGCTGAGGAAAAGTAGTCAGCAACAAAAATATTCTCTAGTATGTCAGAAAATTTCGCTTAAAAACGAAAATGTTAAACTACGAGGAACTGCCCATGGCCGGGGTACTGGATAGCGTCGATTCAAGAACTCGATTGGTCGGACAAAACCGGCTTGAACTGCTGATGTTCAAGCTACACTCCAACCAGCTTTTTGCCATCAATGTGTTCAAGGTACAGGAAGTACTGCGCCTTCCAAAACTCACAAGCCTGCCGGGGCATCATCCTCATGTGGTCGGTATTGCTTACCTGCGTGGCCAGGCTGTTCCGGTTATCAATCTGGCACAGGCCATCGGTATGCCAGCGCTAGAAGCCAAACCAGAAAGCAGCTTGATTGTTACTGAATACAACTCCACCATTCAGGCTTTCTTGGTGGGTGGCGTGGATCGTATTGTCAACCTCAACTGGGAAGACATCATTCCACCACCCCGCACCAGCGGTCGCCAGCATTATCTGACTGCCATCACCCGCATGGATGATAAAATCATTGAAATCATCGATGTGGAAAAGGTACTGGCGGAGATCAACCCCTACACCATTGTGCTTGATCCATCACAGCTGGAAGATGACATTGTGAATGCCGCCCGGGATATGGAAGTGCTGATGGTAGATGACTCCCCCACCGCCATTTCCCAGGTGCAACAAACTCTGGCACCGCTGGGTATTATTGTGCACACCGCCACCAACGGTAAAAAAGGCCTGGATCTGATGAAACAATGGGCGGATGCCGGTGAAAATGTACCGGAAAAACTGCTGATGTTAATCACTGATGCCGAAATGCCAGAAATGGATGGTTACAGCCTGACCAGTGCCGTGCGAGAAGATCCGCGTCTGCGGGACACCTTTGTGGTGCTGCACACCTCCATGTCCGGTAACTTCAACAAGGCCATGGTCGAAAAAGTGGGTTGTGATGATTTCCTTTCCAAATTCCAGCCCAAGCTGCTGGCCCAGTTGGTTGAAAACCGCGTACGTATAAAAGCAGGACTTGCTGAAATCTCATGACCCTTCTGCGTTTCGAAAATTTGCACCTGGCCTATGGCCGCACTCCCCTACTGAACGATGCCAGCCTCACCCTCGAAGAGGGTGAGCGGGTTGCTATACTCGGCCGTAATGGTGCGGGTAAGTCTTCCCTGATGAAACTGGTGGCAGGGGAAATCCAGTCCGATGGCGGTAGCCTGTGGCGCAAGCCGGGCATGAAAATTGGTGTATTACCGCAGGTGCTGCCTGCCGCTGATGACCGTGATGTTTTTGAAGTGGTGGCGCTGGGACTGGCTGAAGCCGGTCGCCTGCTGGAAGAATTCCACCACATCACCCATCTGCCGCCGGATCAGGTGGATTTGCAACGTATGGATGAACTGCAACACCAATTGGATGCCTGTAATGGCTGGGCACTGAGCCAGAAGGTGGAGCAGCTGATGAAGCGCCTGCACCTGAACGGTGACACCAAAATGTCGGAACTCTCTGGTGGCTGGCGGCGGCGTGTGGCGCTGGCTCAGGCACTGGTCAGTGAACCCGATCTACTGTTGCTGGACGAACCCACCAACCACCTGGATATTGAAACCATCCAGTGGCTGGAAGAACAGATCAAAAGTTTCCCCGGCGCGGTATTACTGATCACCCACGACCGTGCCTTTATGCAGAACATTGCCACCCGTATGATGGAACTGGATCTGGGTGAAATCACCAGTTGGGAAGGCCGTTATCTGGATTTTCTCGACTTCAAGGCACACCAGTTGGAAGTGGAAGCCCGTCATCAGGCCGCTTTTGATAAAAAACTGGCTCAGGAAGAAGTCTGGATACGTCAGGGTATCAAAGCGCGTCGCACCCGGAATGAAGGCCGTGTACGTGCCCTCAAGGAATTGCGTAAACAACGCTCTGACCGGCTGCAGCGTCAGGGCAAGGCTGACATCCAGCTGGAATCCGCCGACCAGTCCGGCAAGCTGGTGGCAGAATTAACCAATGCCAGCTTCAGTTTTGAAGGCACACCCATCATCAAAAACCTCACCACCCGTATCCAGCGTGGTGACAAAATTGGCCTGCTGGGGCGTAATGGTGCCGGTAAAACCACCCTGTTGCGGATGTTGCTGGGGGATCTGCAACCTCAGGAAGGTGAAGTCAAAATCGGCACCAAGCTGGAAGTGGCTTATTTTGACCAGTTGCGTGGGCAACTTGATCCGGAAAAAACCGTACTCGACAACCTCGCTGAAGGCCGCACCAGTGTCACCATCAATGGTCGTGACAAGCACGTCATCGGTTACCTGCAAGACTTCCTCTTCACCCCGGAACGTGCTCGCCAGCCAGTTCGTGCCTTATCTGGTGGTGAACAAAACCGTCTGCTGCTGGCTAAACTTTTTGCCAAACCAGCCAACCTGTTGGTGATGGACGAACCGACCAACGACCTGGATCTGGAAACTCTGGAACTGCTGGAAGAACTGCTGCTGAACTTCGAAGGCACCCTGCTGCTGGTCAGCCATGACCGTGCCTTCCTCGACAGCGTAGTCACCGGCATCCTGGCCTTTGAAGGCGACGGACGCGTCAAAGAGTATGTGGGTGGTTATGAAGACTGGATACGCCAAGGTGGTCGTTTTCCACCCCTGCAAGCACCGGGCAGCTTAAAAACATCCGGCAAAGCAGCCGCCAATGCCCAGCCTGTTTCCGCACCGGAACCAGAAGCTGCTAAAAAACCGGCCAAAAAACTCAGCTACAAACTGCAAAGAGAGTTGGAACAACTCCCGGTTGAAATTGAACAGCTGGAAACCGCTATTGGTGTGCAGGAAAGCAAAATTGCCGCAGCTGATTTTTATCAGCAGGATGCAGGCAAGGTCGCCGCTGAACTGAAAAAACTGGAAGACCTGCAACACCAACTGGAACAGAAAATGGAACGCTGGATGGAACTGGAAGCAGAAACCCAGTAAACC
>NZ_JACUUA010000176.1 GCF_014859565.1 Marinospirillum sp.
AGGGCGCAGCGATTAAGTTTTTTGCGGCAGCAGGTTAATCCTGAAGTGGATCACTAACGGATATTTTTTGCCCCTGCCAGGTGAAATCCACCGCTCGCATTTGCTGTTCCGGGTGGGCATGAATCTGCCAGAGCTGTTGGTAACTGAGGTTATAACCCGGCACCCGTTGCTCCGGTGACAGCTCTGCCAGTGGGCGCAGCACAAAATCATGCTTCAGCAGATCCTTGTAGGGCAGGCACAGCCCGTCCAGCTCCCCGCAGGCATCACCCCAGGTCACCAGATCCAGATCCAGCGCCCGCACATAAATACTCCGATCTTCCGGCAGCAGATATTTTTGCTGACTCTCCACCGACTTCAGAAAAGCATTCAGTTCACCGGGCTGCAGGTGGGTAAAAAAACCGGCCACCAGATTATAAAAAGCTGCACAACGGGCAACTTTGATACCCACCGGTTGGGTTTTATAAACCTGACTGATGATCAGAGTACCAAAGGCTTCATGCAAGGCATCCAGTGCACGGCTGATCTGCTGATGGCGATCATGGTTGCTGCCAAGGCTGACCCAGCAGAAAACAGAGGCTTGATTCACTGGCTACTTCCGATAGTTTTAAGGCGAGTGATTCTGACACCAGTGGTTTCGGCGGCAGGAATAGCCGCTGGTTTACACAGTGTCAGGGTGACTCGGTTGGTGTTGAATTGATCCAGCAGCAGCTGCGCCATTTTTTCTGCCAGAGTTTCGATCAGCTCATGGTGCTGGCTCTGTGCAAGTTGCATCACGGCCTGGCTGATGGCCACATAATCCAGGGTTAACTCCAGGCTATCCTGCGCTGCCGCCGGTCGAATATCTGTGCTCAGCTCCAGATCCAGCACCAGTTTCTGTTGCAGCTGTTTTTCCCACTCAAATACACCTATACCCGCCAGAAACTGCAGCTGGTGGATAAAAATTGTGTCTTCATTCATGGTTTAAGGCTCTTTAATTCGGTCAAAGGCCAGCGGGGGCGCAAAGGGGGGGGTGTGGTTCCATCCTGTTGTCCGGCCAGCAAGCGCTGGGCACCAGCATAAGCAATCATGGCACCGTTATCCGTGCAGTAAGCCAGTGCCGGATAAAATACCTGTCCGCCCATAGCCTTCAAGCTGCTCGCCAGCTGCACACGCAGGTGCTGATTGGCACTGACACCACCGGCAATCACCAGACGTTTTAGCCCAGTCTGTTTTAATGCCCGTTTGCACTTAATGACCAGCGTATCCACTACCGCATCCTGAAAAGCCCAGGCCACATCAGCCAGAGTTTGAGGGTCAAGAGTTTGCTCATCCGCTGCATTCTGTGCCTTTAACTGCTGCACACAGGTCAGGGTATGGGTTTTTAAGCCGCTGAAGCTGAAATTCAGGCCGGGGCGATCGGTCATCGGGCGCGGGAAACGAAAACGTCCTTGTGTACCCTGCTCGGCCAATTTGGCCAGTCTGGGGCCACCGGGATAACCCAAGCCAAGCATTTTCGCGGTTTTGTCGAAGGCTTCACCGGCAGCATCATCCACGGATTCACCCAGCAATTCGTATTCACCAATAGCATCCACCCGAATTAACTGGGTATGGCCACCGGAAACCAGCAGCGCCACAAAAGGGAAATCAGGCGGTGTCTGCGTTCGATCCAGCAGGGGTGCCAGCAGATGACCTTCCATGTGGTGAATACCCAGTGCGGGAATATTCAGAGCAAAAGCCAGCGAACGCGCCAGGCAAGCACCGGTCATCAATGCACCAATCAGACCGGGGCCGGCGGTATAAGCCACACCATCCAGTTGATCAATACGGCAACCTGACTCAACAAATAGCTGGCGAATCAGTGGGGTGAGTTTAAGTAGATGATCACGAGAAGCCAGTTCCGGCACCACACCGCCAAAACGTTCGTGCAGCTTAACCTGGCTGTAGAGTGCATCAGCAATCAAGCCGCGCTCGGTGTCATAGAGTGCAACACCGGTTTCATCACAGGAGGTTTCTATACCCAGTACCAGCATGGTGTGGCGCTCTCCGCAAAACTAAAGCTGCACAGTATAAAGGAAGTCCATTAATGTTTGCACCGGCAAGTACAAAGGAGTAGAATTTTTGACTCGCTGTACCCTAAAAACCCCAATACCCAACCCCTTAAGGATGGTGATTTTAATGCCTGCAGTTAAAGTCAAAGACAACGAGCCGTTTGACGTTGCCCTGCGTCGCTTCAAGCGTTCCTGCGAAAAAGCTGGTGTTCTGGCTGATGTGCGTCGTCGTGAGTTTTACGAAAAGCCCACTTCTGAGCGCAAGCGCAAGAAAGCAGCAGCTGTCAAACGTCATCAGAAAAAACTTCAGCGCGAACAGCGTCGTTTTGAGCGTCTGTATTAATTAGACGCGCCTGACGGCAAAGTGATGTTGAAGTTGTCTTGACGCAAGGCAACTCCTTAAAGCGAGTCTTAAATTTGATTTAAGGCTCGCTTTTTGTTGGGGTCAGATTTTTTTGGGAGAAATCGAATGGCCGGACGTATTCCTCAGGCTTTTATTGATGAACTCATCGCCCGCAGTGATATTGCGGAAGTGGTGGGCTCGCGCCTGACGCTGAAAAAAACCGGCAAGAATTATTCAGCGCTCTGCCCTTTTCATAACGAAAAATCCCCCTCCTTCAGTGTGAATCCCGACAAACAGTTTTATTACTGTTTTGGCTGTGGTGCCAGCGGTAATGCCCTGACTTTTTTGATGGAACATGATCATCAGGACTTTGTGGATGCCGTGGAAACCCTGGCAAGAATGCAGGGAATGCAGGTGCCCAGAGAAGAAGGGCATCGACCGATTCGTAATGAAGAGCAGCAGCGACAACAAAAACAGCTTGCAGATGAGCGACAGCGCTGCATGGATCTGGCGCGGCAGTTTTATCAGCACACTCTACGGCAGCCGGGTGGGCAACAAGGACTCGACTATTTTCATCAACAGCGGGGCCTGCAGGACGCTTTGCTGGAAAACTACGCTCTGGGGATGGCGCCGGATGCCTGGGATGCCCTGAAAAACCACCTGACTGCTGCCGGTATCCCAGAGGCGATGCAGCTGGAGCTGGGTCTGCTGGTGCAAAAAGAGGAAACTGGTCGGGTTTATGATCGTTTTCGTAACCGGGTGGTGTTCCCGATTCGTAACATCAAGGGTCAGACCATTGGTTTTGGTGGTCGAGTGCTGGATGACAGCAAACCCAAATACCTGAACTCGCCGGAAACCCCGCTATTTTATAAAGGCCAAGAGTTGTATGGCCTGTATGAAGCCCGCCAGCAACCCGGTCGGCTGGAGCGACTGCTGGTGGTGGAAGGTTATATGGATGTAGTGGCACTGGCGCAGCAGGGCATTCACTGGGCGGTGGCAACCCTGGGTACAGCCACCAGTGAAGAGCACCTCAAGCGCATCTTTCGCCTAGTGAACGAAGTGGTGTTCTGTTTTGATGGGGATGCTGCCGGCACCCAGGCGGCGGCGCGTGCGCTTCACACCATTCTGCCGCTGATGACTGATGGTCGTCACGCCCGCTTCCTATTTTTGCCGCAGGGTGAAGACCCAGACACACTGGTGCGTAAAGAAGGAGCTGGACTGTTTGAGCAGCGGGTAGGGCAAGCCCTGCCGCTGGCAGAATACATGCTGCGTTATTTGCAGCAAGGGCTGGATCTGGCGCTGCTGGATGATCAGGCACGTTTGGCGCAGGCGACAAAACCCTTGCTGCATGCCTTGCCAGATGGAATGCTCAAGCGGCGTATCACCCATCATCTAAGTAAAATCACCGGCATGCAGGAGCAAGATCTACTGGGTGTGGGTGCAGTATTGCCATCATCCTCGCAACCCTTGCCATCTTCACCTTCGGTTGATCGCTTGACTGATTATGGTCAAAACCGAAATACCCGCACAAAACCTGTACGGGAAGGGCAAACGCTGCCAGTGGAAGAAAAGCTGCTGCGCTTGTTGGTGCGTTATCCTGATCAGATCAAACAGGTCGATCAAACCCTGCAACTGGACGCGCAGAGTAGCCCGTCCACCAGCTTGTTGATGGAGGTGTTGGATTACCTGCGTAAAACTCCCGGTGCTACTACACAGGTGTTGCTGGCGCACTGGATGGGCACACCACAGGGTGAGCAGTTGCTGGAACGGGCAAAGCTGGCACTGGAGCTGAACCGCGAGGCAGCAAGCAAGGAAATTACAGAAATTTCTGCCTACCTACTGGCAAAGACCAGTGAAGAGTTACAACAGCGGCGTTATACTGCCCTGCTGGAGGTTTCCGGCAGGGGACAACTGACAGCCGAAGAGCATCAGGAGCTGTTTGCACTGGCGCTGGCCTTGCAGAATCACCATAAAAGAACGGGCAAATAGACGTAAAGCTGCCGATAGGCTATAATTCCGCGCTTAACAACGGGTCAGGCATTCAAACCTGCCCTTCGCCATATCCAAGTTTCTTGCATAGCTGAGATAGGGGTTCTATGTCCGGGAACGCGAAGCAGCAATCTCGACTGAAAGAATTGATCGCCCGCGGTAAAGAGCAGGGTTACCTGACTTACGCGGAAGTCAACGATCACCTCCCGGAGGAAATTTCCGACCCGGATCAGGTCGAAGATATCATCCGTATGATTAACGATATGGGCATCCCCGTCAGTGAGGAAGCCCCGGACATGGAAACCCTGTTAATGACCGACGGCGATTCAGCCGACGAGTCTGCCGCAGAGGAAGCCGTTGCCGCCCTTGCCGCCGTGGAAAGTGATGCGGGTCGTACTACTGATCCGGTGCGTATGTACATGCGTGAAATGGGAACCGTGGAGCTGTTGACACGTGAAGGCGAAATTGTCATCGCCAAACGTATCGAAGAAGGCATCCGCGAAGTCATGCACGCCCTGGCTTACCTGCCAGGCACTGTAGACACCATCATTGAAGCCTATGATGTGGTGGCTGCTGCCGAAAATGGTCGCCTGACGGATGTATTTGCCGGCTTCATCGACCCGGTAGAAGATCTGCCGCCGGAAACCGAAGCAGAAATTCCTGCTGCAGCCCCTAAAGCTATGGCTAAGGATGCGGATGATGAAGAGGATGAAGACACTGAAGCCGCTTCCGATGATGACGAAGATGCAACCGTCAGTGGCCCTGATCCCGAAGAAGCACGCATCCGTTTCACTGCCCTGCGTGAACAGTTAGACAAAGCCACCAAAGCCGTGCAGAAAAATGGCTTTGGCCACGCCAAGGCTCAGAAAGAGCTGAATACCCTGGGTGAACTCTTTGCACCGTTCAAACTGTCCAACAAGCATTATGAGCGGTTAGTCAGTGAAGTGCGCATAGCTGTGGGTGACATTCGTGATCAGGAAAAACAGATCATGAAGCTTTGTGTCGGCAAGGCCAAAATGCCACGTACAGACTTCATTGCCAGCTTCCCCGGTCGTGAAACCGATCTAGCATGGGTAGATGAGCTGATTGCCAAAAATGACGAGATCGGCAAACGTCTACGTACGTACCGTGTCGACATCCAGCGTGGACAGCGCCGCATCCGTGCTTATGAAGAGCGTTTCCGACTTACGGTCACTGAAATCAAGGAAGTAAACCGCCGTTTATCCATTGGCGAGGCAAAAAGCCGCCGCGCCAAAAAGGAAATGGTGGAAGCCAACCTGCGACTGGTCATCTCAATTGCTAAAAAATACACCAACCGGGGTTTGCAGTTCCTTGATCTGATTCAGGAAGGCAATATCGGCTTGATGAAAGCCGTAGACAAGTTTGAGTTCCGTCGTGGTTACAAGTTCTCGACCTACGCCACCTGGTGGATACGTCAGGCGATTACTCGCTCCATTGCTGACCAGGCACGTACCATTCGTATTCCGGTGCACATGATTGAGACCATCAACAAAATCAATCGTGTACAACGCCAGATGCTGCAGGAGATGGGTCGTGAACCCTCGCCTGAAGAACTGGGTGAACGACTGGAAATGCCGGAAGACAAGGTACGCAAGGTACTCAAAATCGCCAAGGAACCCATCTCGATGGAAACTCCGATTGGTGATGATGAAGACTCACATCTGGGTGATTTTATCGAGGATACCAATCAGGAATCCCCGATAGATTCAGCCACCGGTGAAGGCCTGGTTGAAGCAACCCGCTCGGTACTGTCAGGTCTGACAGCCAGGGAATCCAAGGTTCTGCGTATGCGTTTTGGCATCGACATGAACACGGATCACACCCTTGAAGAAGTGGGCAAACAGTTTGATGTAACGCGCGAGCGGATTCGTCAAATTGAAGCCAAGGCACTGCGCAAGCTGCGCCACCCTTCACGCTGTGACTCCCTGCGTTCTTTCCTGGACGAGTAGCATAAAAAAACAGAAAGCCTTGATCCTTCAAGGCTTTCTGGTATTATCCTTGCCGCACAAAAGCAACACACCTTGTTAAGGGCCCATAGCTCAGTTGGTTAGAGCAGGCGACTCATAATCGCTTGGTCGCAGGTTCAAGTCCTGCTGGGCCCACCAAAAATACCTCGTTTAATCAGTCAGATACGGCACCCATGAGGTGCTTTTTTTGTGTCTGGTTTTTATTAATGCCTAAAATTAGGCGGAAACAGTTTGAGGTTCCTGAATAGCATCAACATGCGGCCACTCACGCTGCTGAATAAGCC
>NZ_JACUUA010000449.1 GCF_014859565.1 Marinospirillum sp.
TGACTGGCCTGATAAGCCAGGGTCATGGCCATTTCCTTGTTGGATGATAACCAGGGATCAGCCATCAGACCGGACAGCGCCAGAACCCGCAGTGCCTTGTTGTCCTTGGGGATTTCTTTCGGTAAAAGATGGCTTTGTGACAGGAGTAGAGTGTATTTTTCCGGCAGTCCCCAGCGTCTGCTTAACCAGCAACCGACCTGTGTGTGACTGGTACCGTATTCACGCTCTTCAAATGAAGCCAGTTGACGGTGGGAGCGGGCACTATGAAAAATCACGCCATATATATCCGCATCAACTTCATTCAAGGCCAGCATACCAATATCCTGCAATACAGCAGCAAGATAAACAGTTTCTACATCAAAATTGAGTTTTAACAGTTTCTGCAGGCCACGAACGACCATGCCACTGATTAATGAGCGCTTCCAGAAGTTGTCCAGATCCATGCCATTGCTGTCTTCTCCGGACTGGAGTGCCAGCCCAAAACTCAGTGACAGCGACAAGGCACCATCCATACCAATACGATTGACCGCCTGCTGCAGGGTGTTCAGCTCTGAACCACTATAAAAGGCTGAATTGGCTGCGGCCAGAATTTTGGCACTGAGGGAGGGGTCTTTGGCCAGCAGCTCAGCAAGATCACCGGTACCCGACGTGGGTGAGCGCGCCAGGTCAATGATTTTGACAATAATTGCAGGCAGCGATGGCAGGTTTTTGCAACCTTCCAGCCGGGCTGTCAGTGGTGTGGGTAACTGATGATCGCTGACCTGTTGCATTCAAAAGAATCCTGAGGCGACATGATTGTTCCGTAATTCGTTACTATACCCCAGACGATGGACTTCCTAAAGTAATCTGTTGATCACCTCAGACACCCTGCAGGGCTTCGATGTGTCGGTGTACCGATCGAGCAAGGGAATTAAGGTCGTACCCGCCTTCCAGTACAGAAACCAGATGCCCGTTGCAGTAGGTCTTTGATACATCCATCAGTAGATTAGTGATCCAGTGGTAGTCATCATCTTCCAGATTCAGTTCACCCATGGGGTCTTCACGGTGTGCATCAAAACCAGCTGAAATCAGCAGCAACTGCGGACGAAACTTCTGCAGTGCCGGCAGCCAACTTTTTTCGATGGCTTTACGGAAGTCAAAACTGCCGGTATGGGCATCCAG
>NZ_JACUUA010000177.1 GCF_014859565.1 Marinospirillum sp.
GTGCGCTTGTCGTCTAACGAGTAGCCGTCGGCTGCCAGATCGTAAAACCAGACCTGATCAGTACGGCCACCTTTGGTAAAAAAGAGGATGGCGGTACTGACGCCAGCATAGGGTTTAAATACACCGGACGGCAGGCTGAGAATGCCTTCAAGCTGGTTGTTGTCGAGTAATTCAGCGCGTAATTGCTGGTGTGCGTTGCTGGAGCCGAACAGTACGCCGTCGGGTACGATGACAGCGGCGCGACCACCGAGTTTGAGCATGCGTAAAATCAGGGCAATAAACAGCAGTTCGGTCTTTTTGGTTTTGACTTTTTTGAGGATATCCGGCGATACGTCCCCTTCGTCCAGGCTGCCTTTAAATGGCGGGTTGGCCAGTATCAGGTCGAAACCTTGTTCCGCTTCTTGCGGAAAGCGTTCTTTAAAACGCTGGCTGAGGGTGTCCTGATAGTGAATATCCGGCTCGCTCACACCGTGCATGATCAGGTTCATGGCAGCGATGCGCAGCATGGTGGCATCAAAGTCGAAGCCGTGGAACATGTCAGTGTCGATGTGTTGGCGGTGTTCACCCAGCAGGTCACCCGTGTAGAGCACCTGCTCCACAGGCTCGCCTTTTTCATCAATCACTGTATTACGGATGGTGCCGTCTTCGGAGGAGTATTTCTCCAGCATGAACTCATAGGTGGTGCTTAAAAAACCGGCGGTGCCGCAAGCCGGATCACAGATGCGGTCGGTGGCTTGCGGGTTCATCATATCGATCATGGCGCGAATGATATGGCGCGGGGTACGGAACTGGCCGTTAATACCGGCGGTGGTCAGTTTACTGAGCAGGTATTCGTAGAGGTCGCCCTTGGTGTCGCTTTGATCCAGTGGCAGGTCGTTGACCATTTCTACGGCCTTCACCAGCAGCGAGGGCTTTTGTACCATCAGCTGGGCATCTTTCATAAATTCAGCAAACAGGCTGCCTTTCACACTGGTAGCGCTGTTTTTGAAATAGGGAAACAGGTCGTCTTTGATGGTGCGCATCAGCGCATCAGCGCTTTCGATGTGGATCAGGTTGCTCCAACGCAGGTGCTGTTGGTTGTTGTTAAAACGGCGTTTGAAGGCTTTGCCAGTACGCGCAGCACGCTTTTCATCGCTGGTTTCGTTCATGTCGAGCAGGCGTGCGTACATGAGGAAGGTGATCTGTTCGATCACGGTGAGTGGGTTGGCGATGCCGCCAATCCAGAATTCTTCCCAGAGTTTGTCGATCTTGCTTTTCAGTGGTCCAGTTATCATGGTGTGTTCGTGTGCTCTTGAATGGGTGTATCCGTTTTGGGTTAGCTGCTCAGCCTTTGACTTCAGCCGATGCTGTGCGCTGGCCGGATTGTACCGCAAAACCTGCGACAAACCGGGCGATGAGTGTGGCCTGTTCGTCTTTAAACAGGCCGTCGATGCCATCCTGGTGTAACTTGCTGAAGGGTGCCTCGTACAGCCGCTCGACGGTCATGCTACCACTGCGACAGATTTCGCTTTTCAGCAGGCTGATAAAGCGCTGTTGCAAGCTGTCCAGATGGATATGGTGTTCTTGCAGAAAGGTGCTGAATTTAGCCTCGATGGCATCACGGTCTAGGCCGATGAGGGCACGCAGTAGCTGGTCGATACCGGCGGCGGAATCTGGAAAGAACTCTTTTAGCAGGGTTAAATCCACGCGGCTGTTGCTGGTGTGCACCATAGCGTTAAGCTCATTGAGTTCCTGCTCGGTAATTGCCTCACCTGCCCGTATCTTTTGCAAAGTCGGGTTGGTTGCAAACAGGGGCGTGAGTGTTGCCTCAACTTCTCGACGGTAAATTTCGTAGTCGACGGTGCGTATATTGGTTTTGACTTCTTCGGATTTAAATAAATCGGAATCTTCCTTGATGTCGATAATCGGTGTCACGTCCGCGGGCGGCGGGTTAACACTTTTGTCGCGCAGATGAATCACGCTGCGAAGATCCTGGCGAACCTCCTCCAAGGCTTGAATGCAGCCCTGCTGAGTGCCCCCAGGTTGCCAGAAATCGTACTCTTGCAGCCGAGCCACGGTATCCGCTTTATTACGCACCTGATTAAGGTGCATCGACAAGCTGCCCACTTTTTGCTGAATCGGTTGGCGGCTGTCTTCAATCAGTTTTGTTTGGGGTTTGGTACGGTTCAAGAGTTGGGCGTACTGGGCATTTACGATGTCCAGGTCAAAACGCAGGGCTTCGCCTTCGCCGCGAATATTGCGCCATTGCATCAAAGGTGCCATCTGCTCAAGCAGAGCGGTTTTGGTGGCTGGAGAAAATTGCAGCAGCAGTTCGTGGTTGGCGAGTTGTTCTTTAATGCGCCAGTTATCACGAATGGCAATGGTGTTGTCATTCAGGCTGTCGATGTCTTGTTTGATCAAGCCGATCATGAGCTCGAAGTCTTTTATCGCACCTTGCTTGAGCGCTTCTTCAGCAAAACGCAGGCGGGCTTCAAACAGTTGCTGTGCCAAGGATTTGGACGGACGCGGCTCTTCTTCCTCGTGGTCGAGGTTGAAGTAGTCGAAGTTGCCCCAGTGATCGAAGATCAGGAACCTGTCTTTATCCCGCGTGCTACGGTCAGGATTAAGGCCAAACAAGCCTTGGCACAAACGTGTGCCTCGCCCGACCATTTGCCAGAATTTGACCTTGGATTTCACTGGCTTGGCAAACACCAGGTTCAGCACTTCCGGTACATCAATGCCGGTATCCAGCATGTCCACCGAAATCGCAATGGTGATCTGGCTGGGGCTGCCGTCGTTGAGCTTGAAGTCGTCAATCAGCTCTTCGGCACGGTCGTATTTGCTGTGAATCACGCGACAGAAGTTACCCGCAGAGTCTTTGGCATAGTCGGGATACATCTCGTTAAACAGCTCGTATAGCAACTCAGCGTGTTTGATATTGCGGGCAAAAATCATGGATTTACCCAGGGTCTGACCATCAGCCAGACGCAGACCCTTTTCCATCAGGTTGCGCAGAATGGCGCGGTTGGTGTCTTTGTTGTAGATGGCTTTATCAATCAGCTTGCTGTCGAAATCGAGGGTGTTAGGATCGATACCCTGATCTTCCATCTGGGCGATTTGCTCGTCCGAGAGCTTGTCGGCTCTAATGCCTTCGCGCAAAAACTGAGTGGTGTGCGCCACAACTTTAAAGGGCACCAGGTTGCGGTCTTCGATGGCTTTTTCCAACGGGTAGTTGGCTGTTGGCTGCTTGTAGTCACAACCGAACAACTGGCTGGTGGAGCGGCTGATCATTTCCACCGGGGTGGCAGTCAGACCCAACTGTAAAGCATCGAAGTATTTGAACAGATCCCTATAGACGTTGTAGATGGAGCGGTGGGATTCGTCAGCAATGATCAGGTCGAAATAACCCACATCGAAGTTCTCCATGATGTTCATCATGCCGGGGTAGGTCGAGATATAGATCCGCGCATTGGTTGTGTCGGACTTTTTGCTTTTGCCTACCACATAAACAGGTTCCGACAAAAAGTCACCGTAGGCTTTACCAGCCTGCTTGCGCAGCTCGGTGCGGTCACACAGGAACAGCACGCGCTTAGCCCAGCCAGCTTCAATCATGCGTTTACTGAGCGCAATGGATACTCGGGTTTTACCTGTACCTGTCGCCTGAACCACCAGCGCTTTACGATGATTCGCGTTGTAGCGCTCACAGACACGGGTAATGGCTTCGATCTGGTAGTCACGCCCTGCAATGCCGGTATCAATCGGGGTTCTGAGAAGGTTTTTGCGTTCGCTGCGCTGGCGAATCAGGTATTCGAGGCTTTGTTTCGCATAATAGCCATACAGCTTGCGTGGCGCTTCGCCCTGGGCATCGTTCCAGAGGGTAATGTCTCGCCCATTGGTGTAGAAGATCACCGGACGCTGGCCGTATTCTTTCGCCAGCGCATCAGCGTAGAGTTTAGCTTGCTGCTGACCTTTATGACTGCTTTCACGGGCTCGCTTGGCTTCGACCACCGCCAGTGGTTTGCCGTTATCGCCCCATAAAACATAGTCGCAATAGCCAATACCAGTGGGTGTTGGCTGGCCGCCTACCTTAACTTCACGGCTGACCTGTTCGGTATTGCCGTTGTTGAGCAGATCGACATCCCATCCAGCAGAGTAGAGATCTTTATCGATCATACGACGGCGAGTTTCTTCCTCATTGTAATCGAGGACGTTACCAGCGGCCTGATTACGCTGCTTCAGCTGTGCCTGCGCATCGGCCTGCTGTTGCTCAGCAAGCGCCTTATCTTTGGCTTGTAATTCTTGCTGTAAGCGGGCGTTTTCATCTTGCGCCCTAAGCTCGGCCTGTTTGATCGCTTCCAGCTCTGCAAGCGCCTGCTCCAATCGTGCCTTGTGCTTCGCTAACTCGGTGCTGGAGGGCTGTTTGATTTGCTCGGGCGCTTTGAACGGGCGCAGGTCAGCTTTTGTGCCTTCACCGGCAGTGATCAGCAGCCAACTGCCCAGAATATGGGCTTCTTTCAGCAGCCACAGCGGATCGCTATTGCTGAATGCACCTTCATGGGCAGCACGATTACCGACTTTACGGATAGCATGAAGCTTGTCGACAATGCCCTGATCAACCACGCTGGTAAAGCTGTGATTGTTGAGCCGGTCGATGAAACTCTCATTGGGGTAAGTCGGAATTTTATAGCGCGCGAACACCACACCGACCAGCTTTTCAGCAAAACAACGCAGTTTGATGAGCGCACTTTGCGGATCACTGTATGCATAGGCTTCGGCGTGAGCGCCTAGATTTGCAAGGTCTTCCCAGTGAGGGCGCAGAATTTCGAAGTTGATTGATTCCTGAAGTATCTGAGTCATTTTTATTGGTTCGTCCTTGGTTGTGTCAGTCTGGATTGATCAGGGCAGTTGATCCCACCAGTGACATCTGATTAAAAGCATCAAAACGGAAGCAGATCATCTAATGTGTGCAGCATCAACATGCATTATTACGTGTTCCACGTCTTACAATTTCTAGCGCTGACTCCAAAATCTCATCTCGCCACACTGTTGGCTCCAGCTTGCCTTTAAGATCCCGCTGCAAGGAGCGTAAGTCAATCACATAACCCCGCTCTGCTAACTTTTCCTGGAGTGTTGTTGTTGCAATCTTCCCCGGATCACGTGGAATCAGCTGAAGTAATGTGAGGTTTCTGAGAAGTGGATCAGCCATCGAAACTCCTGTTTTAGAACCGATGCTAGTTTTTTATTTAGCTTACCGGAATCAGACGACATCATTTGTCGCTTAGGTGGTTTAAGGTGAAACCTCAACGCAGAGCAGGGAAGTTTTTTTCATATATTAACAAGCGAGTTCTGCGTTTGACCACTGATTCAATGCAGCACAGCAACACAGTGAATCAGACCATCAGGCTCAGAAAAGCACCAGGCCAGTGGAGCATCAAAGCCAGCTTGGCAAAAAGTATCACTACAAGGAGAAAGACATGGCAGCATTACAAGTGGAACACGTTGAAAGCGGATCACCAGCAGAGCAGGCTGGCATCCAATTGGGCGACATCATTATTTCTGTGAATGATCAGCATCCGGAAACGGTTGATGAGCTGATTGCTATCGGAAAATCAAAAAAAGTATTTAATCTGGTGATTTTTGCTGACGGCAAGGAGAAGACGGTCACTGTTGAAGGAGAGAGGCTTGGGTGCAAGCTTGCACGAACAGCCGCACCGGTAGGCTCTTCCGCTGGCTCAGGTTCGAGTGCCAATAGGTCATCAGGGGTTCAATTTGAAAGCCAGTACAAGGTTAACCAAGCACTGACAACTTTAACCTCGATTATTGGGTGGCTGGTTTTTGGGGGTGGGCTTGCAGCCTCAGTCATCCTGCTTCTGGACAACCAGTTTGGCATGGGCCTAAGTGCTGGGATCATTGCTGTTTTAGGTCTTGCCCTTATCCAGATATCCCAAATCTCCCGAGCAATAACCGACACAGCGGACTACACACGGGAAATGTATTTGTTGCAAAAGAACAAAAGCTAGCACCCCTGCCTGCGATCAAAATGAATTGGTCGCAGGTCTCATCTCAGTCTTCCAGTGGCTCAATTCGACTAAACTGATACCGCCCACTCATTTCACGTACCAACTCAAAAGCTTCCAGGGCAAAGATGGGAGCCACTTCTTCAAGGTTGTCGAAGTTGATCCTTTCAAAGGCCTTTGACGTAGTTCCAAAACACCGAGTATCAACCAGGCACTATCGGATGAATATCTGAAGAAAGCCGGGTTGGTATCACTGCGCGATGGATGGATCAAGCTTCACTACTGAGTGAAACGCCCTGTGCGGAGCCAATGGGATGGACTCCTCCTCACCTAACCGGCATCGATGTGCCAAAATGGTGAGTAGACCACAAACCATCTAACGATGAGGAGAAGTCCAGATGACCATTATCCGTGTCGGTGTTGATATTGCAAAGTCTGTCTTTCATGTTCATGGCGCAGATCGTCAGGGTAAAACCTGCTGGCAAGGAAAATATTCACGCAGCAAATGGCTGGATGCGATTAGTAAAAAAGTACCTGACGGCGCTGAAATTGGCATGGAGGCCTGTGCTTCTTCTCATCACTGGGCGCGTGAGCT
>NZ_JACUUA010000178.1 GCF_014859565.1 Marinospirillum sp.
TTGCTGGCCAGCAGGCGCTCGTAATAAAGCACACCGATCTGGCGTTCCAGTGCCCGCACACTCCAGTTTTGTGTTGCTGCTTCATCTGCATACCACTGCCTGGCAGCGGGGTTTTCGATACGCATCAGAGTGCGGTAATGACTCCAGCTCAAAACACTACACGCTGTGTAGTGTTTTGGAAAGGTAAGGTAGAACTGACGCATATTGCGCAGGTTGCCAACATCAAAACCTTTGCCAAACTCACTCTGCAATTGCTCTGACAAATGCTTGAGCTGCTGCTTGCCATACTCTGCACGCTCTTGCCCTTGCTGCTCTTGCTCTACAATCAATCGTCCAATTTCCCAGTAAGCCTGCACCATCTGCTGATTGATCACTTGCCTGACTTGCTGGCGAGCTTGCTGAATGACTTGTGCAATGGCGGTATACAAGTGATTGGGGGTCGGTTCCTTCTTGGTCATACTGTGCATCCTGCTTGGTAAAGGGTTTTTATAGTTTCATTATTCTGTTCAGAAAGTAAACACCTGAGTCTGGAATATCGTCAATCTGGAGTGTTGTATTTTGTCTGATCCTTATCTTTGCCAATGGACGCTGCAGAGTGCCACAGACGAGCTACTGATCTGGCCGGATGGCTGTCGTGATGTGATTCTGGTTTTTGCACCGGATCAACCGGCACAATTGCTGTTGACCGGATTGGATCAGCTACCTCGCAGTGTATGTTATCCAGCTGGAACCTTGTTTGTGGGTGCAAGACTTGCAGTGGGAAGTTTTCTGTCGCTTGAGAGGTGTTTGCCGTTCGTCGGAGATGATCGGTGGTTACCCAGTAGTGAGTTACCTGCTGTTCTGACATGGGAGGATTCACTGCCTGCTTTGGCAGAGGTTGGGCGTGGCTGGTTGAGTCAGTTTCTGCATGCCAATTTACAGCCGCCACAAGATTGGGTGGTGGATTATCTGCAATTCCTGAAGTTGGCTTTGCCTTTTGTGCCGCATCGTCAGGTCAGTGACCGCAGTTTTCGACGCCAGTTGGTTCGGGCAACGGGTGCACCTCCTCGTTATTGGCAAAACCTGGCTCGTGTTCGCAGGACGGCAGGTGTTGTGGCTGCCAGTGATGAGCCCCTTGCTGCGGTGGCTGCTGATCTGGGGTTTGTCGATCAGGCGCATTTGAGCCGGTGTCTGGTGCAGTGGCTGGGTCAGACACCGGGCAGGTTGAGGAAGAATCGTGCATCAGTGCTGGCTCGCTTGGCCGCGCCGGATGCTTTTTTTAATCCGGCTGCTGGTGGATAAAATAAGCTGCAAACTCATCACTGGGTTGAATCGGGTGATAGCAGTAAACCATGACACCCGATGGATCTTGTACACCAAAACCTCGGTCACCCCAGGGGTGATCTTCCAGTGGCAGTTGTGGTTTCAGTCCCTTTTTTTGCAAGACCTCCAGTAGTTCATCGGCATGATCAACCTGCAAGTTCAGGAACAGGCCTCCGGTATAAGGCTGCATACCCTGTTGTGGCTCCATCAAACACAGTTGCTGACCTTGCGGCAGTTGTAGCACCACATACCAGCCGCAATCAAACACAGGCTTGGCAGCAAAATACTGTTCATAAAAGGCGCGGCTTTTGTTCAGGGTTGATGTAACCAGGGTGGTGCTGATGGATTTGATCAACATGGTTGGTCTCCTTTGTGGTTCAGTCAGACCCTGAGTTTGTGGCTTGGCGATGTGGGTGTATTGTACTTTTCGGCCAATATTGTGATTACCAGCCCGTTTAGGTCGTTATACTAAACGGCTGGTTTATCTACCACTTCAGGAGTGGGTATGTACGGCAAATGGCTGGCGGGATTGTGTTTGTGGTTGGTGGTTGCATCAGGTGTGCAGGCGGCAGAGGTGTATTTGCGTGCCGGGCTGGGGCTGAGTGATTACAAGGCACGCGGGGAGTATTTGGGTAATCGGGGTGAGCCGGGTTTTGATGATCTGGATTATTCCGGTATGGCAGGGGTGGGTGTTCGTTTTTGGCAGCGTGTCAGTCTGGAGGTTTCAAATCTGGAGCTGGAGTTTCTGCCATTTATCACTGATCACCTTTATGGCGTGGATGGTTATGCCACCCGCTGGTTAGCTGGTTATCAACATCCTTTGAATGACTGGGCGCATCTGGGTGTTCAAGCCGGAGTGATGGACTGGAAGGTGGACGTGAAACCAGCAATTCTTCGGGGTTCACGCAGTTTTTCCGGCAGGGATACTTATTACGGCTTGTTGTTACGGTTGGGCAATCAGCGTGCAGCTTTTCTGATGGGGCATGACCGCAGCAAGTTTGAGTCGATTAATTACAAGCTGAATTGGGTCGGGTTTGAATTGGCGTTTGGACGATGATGAATAATTTGCTGTGTACCACCCCTCGTCTGCTGATCCGTCAGTTAACTCAGGACGATCACCCGCAATTGTCAGCAATACTGGCAGATCCAGAGGTGATGAAACATTCACTGCGCGGTGTTTGTGATGCTGCCATGACCCAAACCTTTCTGGATTGGTGTCTGCGTTGTTATGCAACCTACGGTTTTGGTCCCTGGGCACTGGTGGATCAGGCATCTGGTGCGCTGGTTGGTTTTTGTGGCATCAGCCCGGAGCTGGTGGGTGAGCAGCTGGAAACCAATCTGGGTTATCGGTTGGCGCGTAATTTCTGGGGTAAGGGACTGGCAACGGAGGCAGTAGAGGCGGTGCTGACACTGGCTTTTGAAACCCTGCAAAGGGATTCCGTGGTGGTGATTATTGAACCGGATCATCCTGCATCCCGCCGTGTAGCAGAAAAAGCCGGTTTTTGTGAACCACAACGGATGGTGTTTCACCAAAGGCAGATAGACCTGTATCGTATGGAGCATAGGATGTATCTGGCAACAGCCAAGCCTGCAGGGGGCGCAATAAAACAACCATGATGGATTCTCTTTTGCTGGCCGATCTGACCACCGAGCTGGCTCCGGCGATACGTTTTCAGCGTTTGATTTATGCAATCAAGCAGTCTTTTGATTGTGGTGCGGTGGCCTTGCTGAAAAAGGAAGATGAAGTGTTGCGCCCGGTGGCGGTGGAGGGTTTGGTGAAAGAGGCGTTGGGGCGGCGTTTCCGGGTGGCTCAACATCCGCGCTTGGCTACCCTGCTCAGCAGCCGTGAACCAGTGATTTTTGACCCACACAGCAGTGTGCCGGATCCTTATGATGGTTTGGTTGATTCGCTGGCTGGTGAACCCCTGCCGGTGCATGATTGCATGGGTGTGAGCCTGTATGTGGATGGTCAGCAGTGGGGGGTATTGACGCTGGATTCACTGGTGTCTGGGACTTTCAGTCAGGCATCAGTGGATCGGTTGAAGCAATACACTCTACTGATTGAAACCTTTATCCGTGTTACCCAGCTGGAGCAGGAGCGCAGGGCGTTGCGCAGTTTTTCGCGCCCCGCAGAAAGTCTGGGTACACCCGCCTCTGGTTCGGAAATTATCACCCAGAGCCAGCAGATCACCCAGTTGTTGCATGAGCTGGATGTGGTGGCTCAGTCGGATTTACCCCTGTTACTGCTGGGTGAAACCGGGGTCGGCAAAGAGTTGTTTGCCCGTTTTGTGCATCAGCATTCCCGCCGCAGCAAACAACCGATGATTCAGATCAACTGCGCCGCTTTGCCGGAATCCCTGGCTGAAAGTGAGCTGTTTGGTCATGTGCGTGGAGCTTTTTCCGGTGCATCACAGGATCGCCCCGGCAGATTTGAGGCCGCCCAGGGTGGCACGTTATTTCTGGATGAGGTGGGTGAGTTGCCGTTGAGTATTCAGGCAAAACTCTTGCGAGTGCTGCAAAGTGGTGAAATCCAACGGCTGGGTTCGGATGCCACTCATCATGTTGATGTACGGATTGTGGCAGCCACCAACCGGCATTTACAGGAAGGGGTGCGTCAGGGTTCATTTCGGGCAGATTTGTATCATCGACTGTCTGTTTATCCGGTGCCGATTCCGCCTTTGCGTGAGCGGGTGGAGGATATTCTGCTGCTGGCAGGGCACTTTCTGGAGTTGAACCGTACCCGGCTGGGTGTGCGTTGCCTGCGTTTGTCTGCCGCCGCTGAGTATGCACTGTTGCAGTATGACTGGCCGGGTAATGTGCGGGAACTGGAGCATGTCATCAGCCGAGCTGCTTTAAAAACTCTGGCACGTCAAGGACGCTCGGATAACAGTGACTGGATCACCCTGGAGCCAGAAGAGCTGGATTTGCAACGCAGTACACCCCCTGCCGCATCGCCGGTGAGTGAGTCACAACAAACAACAGAAGCGTTGCCACTGAAACAGCAGGTTGAACTCTGTCAGCGCCAGGCCATCCGTCAGGCACTGGACCAAACACAAGGCAGTTGGACAGCAGCAGCACGCCTGCTGGATCTGGATTCCAGCAACCTGCACAAACTGGCACGGCGGTTGAATCTCAAGTGAATCAGGAAAGTCCTTGCCGCAAGGCTGTTAGCCTTGAAGTACAGGTTTCTGGTGTGTTTAGTGTTGAGCGGGACATTTCGTTACTGAGTATTTGCAGCCGATCCGCCCGGCTGAACAACTGTTGCTCCAGATGGGTGGCTGTTGGTCCTGTCATCATCCGGTGAAGTTCTTGCCCCAGCTTCATTGCCGCAGCCATTTCCATGTCCCATTGCTGAGCTTCCATATGTCCTTCATCGTATAGATCATCAGTGATCCCCGGGACTCTGGCGTACTGTTCAATTAGATAGTTGATGTCAGCAGCGTCCTTTGGTCTTTTTTCCGGGACGCGATCCAGCCAGGCGATAAGCTTCAGCAGTAACATTCCCACAGGTGATGCAACGGCAAGCTCCAGTAGCGGATTTTCACTTAACTTGACTTGCAGACTGTGCTCGTATGCCTCAGTAAACCCCATGACGTTCATTTGAATTTTATGCTCTGGCGGCCAACTGATCTGAGCGTTTGTACTGATGTCACCAAAAGGCAGGATGTCAACTTCCCAGGGGTGACCCGATATTTCCAGAATGAACCGATGTGGCATATTGGCAGCTGACTTGAATCCGGCCAATTGTAATTGATCTTTGAGTTTGGAAAAGTCATCCCAATGTGCGACTTTGATTGCAAAATCGATATCCCGTGTGGCTCGCTGCAGTGGAGCACCATAAGCCTCCACCAAAATCAGGTCGCGTGCGGTTGCACCTACAACCAGATAAGGAATCGACAGATTCACTGCTTGCTGATTAATCAGTTGGTAGAGATGAATCAATTTTTCCGGTAGTTTGCCGACCAGGTCAACTGAGGTATTTTTCATACAACCTCTGTGCTGCTTCCAGGTTTCGTGGTTCAGCAGAAGCGATCAGTTCTGCGTATACCAACAGTGGGTCTGCTATTCCCGGCTCTTTACCCTGGAGTTCTCTGATATCAAGGAATTGACTGCTGAGCAGAATTAATCGGTTCGGAGCTTCGCCTGCACGGGGTTTACGTAATCTAGCTTGATGAATGAGTACAGGATGTTGTTCTTCAGTGATGTATAACAAGGCATTCTGCGGTTTCAGAAAACCATCAGTGTAATGGGCTGCAGCATACTCTCCGCCCCAGAGTGCCTGAAGCTTTTCCATTTGCAGGTGTTGATGCCAGTTTGGATCATCACTGGTGAGCAACAGGTGGGGACATTTCATCTGTAACTGGCGTGGATAATGTATTAACCAGGTTTTTAACAGAGCATCTTTTTGTAATAGCTGACGCTTTTGGTTTCTGCCGTTGCCTTGCAGCATAAGGTAACCCTGCTGCCCCAAATCCTTTATGGTGGCTGTTACAGATCCCAGTGCAATACCAGCCCGCTGCGCCATTTCCCGATAAGTAGCCTGCAGCAGGTTGGGATCTTTTAATAACAAAAAAATCAACTGCATACCGGCAGTGTTGAATGCATGACCAGATGCAAGACTGGTGGTTTTATCCGGTTTTTTGCGACCTCTAATCAATATAAAACAGTTTGGCTGCTTAATGAAAGCATTGCCCTGTGAGTCAGCATACTGAATACCAGCTTGCTGCAAGCGCTCTGCTTGAGCAGGGTTGATATAGTCAGCAATCAATATTTGATTTGAAATTGAGGCAGACGGGTTCAGTGAGAGTTGCTGGATTAGTACGCCATCCGGTGTTTGGCTGGCATTTTTCCTGACCAGTAGCATCAACCGAGTTTTGTTGTCCGGTAACAGCAGGGTTTCCCCTTCCTGATGAAAAGGTTGATCAGTGATTTTTGATAACTGCATCAGCGTTTGATTCAGCAGTAGGGTATTTTCAGATGTATGATTGATCATGGTGCACCGTGTGTTATTGTTCGATACACTAGCATGTTCATAAATATTGAACAATGTTATTTTGTGAACGATAGTCAGAGCCTGACCGGCTGGTCGGTGACGGGGGTTTGTTTGCTGCTTTGACTACACTAGGCTGAAACCTTATCTCATGGGAGAAGCCTGATGAAACAAGAAAAACAAGAATTTGAACCGGTTAATCCGAAATACCGTGAAGAGGTGCAGCGGATTTTACTGGCTGCGCCTTTTGTTAAACAGCTGGGGCTGGAGTCGGTTGAAGTGGCACCTG
>NZ_JACUUA010000179.1 GCF_014859565.1 Marinospirillum sp.
AAAAAGCTTTCTTAATCGTATCGATTGCCTTGATTTCTTGCGACTGCAAGCCGCCTTCCCATAGTTTAATTTCCATAATTGAATTTTATCCAATGCATCCGAGTCAACGGTGAACGCGTTAAAAAAGCTACTCGCTCGTACTATACCAATCCTGAGAGCTATTCTCAGCTTGCTTCAGAACTGACAGGATTTGTTTGTCCGAAAAACGTGATTTTTTCGTGCAGAATCTTCTTGCACATAGCTTACGGAAAATTCTACTTTTGAGAACTGCTATTTATCGGGAAGATTACCCTATAAGCACTTGTACAGTTTGCCCTGCTTTTTAGCAGGGCTTTTTAACAGTACGTTTGTATTTAATCCTCATCAAACTCTGCGCTGCTGAAGTTCAGCACCTTGCAGTTTTCTCTGATGGTACGCTGTATCCCTTCATCAAATCCGTCTGGATATTTCGCTTCGATCTCAATGGAGATATTCACCTCAACACCAAACTTCTCGGTGAATTGCTGCACGACTTCATCCATCAGGGTCGCAAAGTCCATCTTAGCTTTCACCGGGTCTAGCTGCGTGGTACCGTAAAACCTTGTTTTGCTTGCCGCTGTATTGCCTGCTTCATTGGGTATCGGAGCTGGCTGGCTTACACCACTTGGGCCGTCAATAATGGATCCATGTGTTTGGCCTCCCATTGGGTTGCCCGTGTGTTTGCCGCCTGTTTCCGTTGTGATCTGCGTAGCAGCTTGTTCTGCTGCCTTTTTCAGTGCATAGGCAGCAGCCGTTTCTCGCTCGATGAGTAAAGCATACTCATCCAAGGTGCCTAGATGGCTGCTACCAAAGGTAAAGCCTAGGTAGCGTATTTGCCCCTGCTGTTCTTCTTTGGCGGTTGCAAACCCAAAGTAGTCGGTGGACTCCACGCCCTGATTTAACGCATTACGGAACACTTGGTCATTGGCCAGCCTTGGCAGGTAAAGGTAGTTGCAACTGTCTTGCCAAACCTTCAATGCACTAATTTCTTTGACCTCACCTTTGAAGTACCAGTCTTGCAACACTTTTCGCAGATGAATGGGTGACCATTCGTACACCACCCACTCTTCTTCCCGCAGCTTTTCTTCAATGCTCTGTACCAGATTGGCCGATGCTGGTGAGATCGTTACGGACTCCCATTCCAAGGTCGGCTTGCCCTTGATAAAGCTTTCACGGGGTGCTATCAGCCATCGCCAAGCTTCACGCAGCTGTTGCGTCATTGTTTTTTCAGTGGATGTTTTATTGTTCTTTGCCTGGGTTAGGTGTGCCATATCGTGATTCAGGGTGCTGGACTCAATATCTCTGACGATGGAGCTCCAGGCCAGATAAGTCCGCCCTTGTTCCTTGAGTCGGCTCACTACGTCAAAATCAGCTGCCAGAAAAATCAGCCTGTTCTGTTTCTGGCGGGGCTGTTCGCCTCGGCTTTTCAGAATCTTTTCTGCTTCGGTGTAAGCCAAGTTGTTTTGGGTTTTACTGAAACCTGCACTCGCTGGTAGTACCACTAGACGTGGGCCGCTCCCGTAGTCATCTGGCACATCCTGAGACGGAGTGAACACATGAATACCGGCAAAGTGGTGATTATTCCCGAACGAGCGACTCAAGCGATCCTTCAGCAAGGGCAGCAGCTCATCACGATCACTGATATTCTGCTTACGGCTTTCCATCTCTCGGCGCAGGTTGGGGCGAGTATCCAGCCAGTAACGCCCTTGATTTGAATAGAGGTAATGCAGTCGATCTCTCAGGTGTTTGAGCACGTCCTCAAAAATACCAATACTTTGCCCCGGCTGAACTGCACCTAACAGAATGCGCTCTATTTCGATGCCTCGGCTACCCTGCTCCTGAGAAGAAGGCGCACTGCCTAAAAACAGGGTACGTGCAGTGCGTGTTGCGGCCTGCACACTGCCAAAGATTGGTTTATGCCCATCTAAATCCGCAGGTACTGAGCGGGAGCCATCGACCTCTCGCTCAATCACTGGCTCCCAGCCTTGGGGCAGGTAATGAATGCTCTTGTTCTTCACCGTGCTGTCGTTGAGCGGCAAGGTACCGGGCATGATCAGCGCATCCTGGTTGTTATCAACCCAGAGGCGATGGATCACGATGGCCATGTACTGCAACACCCCACGGGTGCGCTGGAATTTATCCAGCGTAGACCAGTCCTCATAGAGGCGGTCAAACACCTCCGGGTGGATTGGGTAAGAGGCGCAAAGGCGCTCGAAATACTCGTTAGATTGGGTTTCAGTCGGAAATTTAGTGGCGTTCTGGCGATAGAAATCCGAGAACTGGCGGCTGATGCCTTCGATTTCAGCCCGCTCACCGGCATGATCAAACAAGCGCCGACGTACAATCTCAAAAGATTCATTCGCCCCTACTGGCTTCCACACCGACTCCACACGGGCAAAATACTTTTCCAGTGAGTTCAGTGCCTTTAACCCCATGTTGCCGCCTACCTCCAGCTCAGACTCGGGCAAGGAAGCCAGCAAAAGGGCATTGGGGACGGCTTTTAGTGCTTCAGTCAGCCCCTGGATAAAACTGATGTTGCTGTCAAAAGTGCCGGCCTTGTACTGTTTGCCGGGTTCCAGCTGGCGAACAAACGCCACCAGCTCGTCAATCAGAATCACACAAGGTGCAGCACGAGCTAGCAGGGCTTGTAAAACCTCTTTGCCCGGTGAGGTGCCGTCTGCATCGCTGGACGCCACCAGTGCATAACCCTCCTCACCCAACAGCTGCCATGCCAGCTCACCCCAAAGGGTGTTCACCAGACAATCACCGTGTGTAATGGCCTGGCTGGGAGCCATACGAATGCCATCCAGCACGGCAATGCGTGCATGAGGCAGATCCTGGATTTTTGCCTGATCCAGCAAGGGGGGAATGCCCATCAGCTTATCAGTGCTTACCTTACGGGATGCCAGATGGTAAACCGCCAGCATGGTGTGGGTTTTGCCACCACCAAAAGCGGTTTGCAGCTGAATGACCGGATCACCCCCCTGCCCAGCCAGGCGTTGAGCCACTGAAATCAGCAGCAGGCGCATTCCCTCGGTGATGTAGGTACGTGCAAAAAACTTCTCGGCATCCTGGTACTCTTCCGGTGCGGTGCCCAAAGCCACCTGAGTAATATCCGCAGCAAATTCAGACTGTTTAAAGGTGCCATGAAGCACATCTTTGTGGGGCTGGGCGATAGTGCGCCAGGGTTTTAAGCTCATTTTTAATACTCCTCTTCTTCACCAAGTAGCCCCAACGCCTGGAACTTCTCCAAAATAAGCTCTCTTCGAGCCTGAATAAAAACATCAAAGCGCGAGGGTTTCCAAAGCGATTTGGTTCGAGGAATACAATGTAAATCTAAAAAATCCTCGTCCTTATCTTTGAGCCATAAATGAAGTGGTTTGTTACCCTTATCACCTGTCCCATTAACATGCGCCGGAAGTAGCATGCAATTGGCAAGCTGATCTACCTCCCATTTGCTATAGCGCTGTACCAAGCGTCCTGTTGCTTCATTTTCTATTTTTTCATTTTGTAAAATGCTACGCGCAAAAATATGGTCAATTTGTGGTTCGTTCTTGATGCTTGATGCTTTGTACTCTGGGCCATACCATAAATTAAAAAGTAGGTGGATATTTCCGCTTCCGTAGCCGCAACGATATAGGATTCTATCTCCAGCTATGCTGAGATCATTTCCACGGTCTTGAATTGTTTTAAAGATGTTTTTTAATACAAAAGACTCATCGTCTTTTATTGTAGCGATTAAGTGATCAATCAGTCCGTCTGGCTGCCCAGAGAAAGCGCCCGAAAGGAGCGTACGTAGTAAGTAGGTTGGAAGAAAATTTGCATTCTTCCATTTTTCTGGATAGTGAAAGTGTGCATATACAACTGGAATCAGTGCATTATAAGAGGTCAGTGCCTTGCCAGATCGGATGTATGTTTTACGAATGACCTCATCTTTCACGTAGCGAATTGATTCAGCAATCAGAGCCCAGTTTTTACTGATAGCTTTTCTAACTTTTTCGTCACGTAACTTTTCTACATCATACTTGGCACCATATCCCAGAAGGGTAGTGCTGAGTTTTATAAGGAAGTCACGAGTGAATTGGAAACGCCCGTTGTCATTAATTTGCTCAAGAAAATCTTCGAACGCCACATCAGCTTCAGTCCACTCGGTCGCTAGCAGCGTAAACATGAGGTCAGACTTACTTAGCTTGGTACCGCCAGAGTTTGCTCTAATGAAGACTTCTACAACGTCTTCAAAGGTTAACCCATTATTCTCAAAGCTATTGTCTAGCTCTTGATAAAGCATGCTTCCTTCGTTGCTAAACTCGCGCCAGATTCGTTCAATGTTTACCGATGCACGATCTTTTTCCTCGGAAGAAGGAGTGACCCCGTATTTTTGGACCAGTGCAGGAAAAACTTGAGAGGGAAGATCATTAGTGAAAACCAGATCTACAAGTGGCACCCAAGGCCATTTTGCACTTTTTGGATCATGGAATGCGAACCGGAACTTCATGTCTTCCGTAGGGTGAGCATCTCCGCTTAATAAGTCAAAATGTAAGATTCTGCCATCAATACTGCCCTTCAGACCCAAGTAGAGGCTTTGAAGGCGCTGCTGGCCATCTAAGACCAAGCGTTTTAATCGGCCATGGTTGTTCTGGTAGTGTGCTTTAAGACTGACCTTGGCATCGTTATAGTTCTGGATGAATGCTCTGTGCTTTATTTCATCACGAGTTTTCCAGATCAGCATTGAGGATAGTGGGTATTGACGCATAATCGAGTCAAATAAACGCTCAATTTGTTCCTCTTCCCACACAAATTCCCGTTGGATATTAGGTAACCAAAGACCTCCTCCATCGGCATCTGTGTTGTTGATATCTTGTATCATTGCTTTGATAGACTTGCTAGGCATTGTTCCTTGTCCTTATGGCTTATTGAGCAAAAGTCGTTAGAGTTTTTAACTTCAAAAATCCATCCCAGCCTGTTCGCCTGAGTGCCCGGTTTCATGAGAAGCCATGACGATGGCGTGCCAGGAGCTGATCAGTTCATTGTAGGCGCGGGCTTCATCCGCCCATTTTTTACGCTCGCACAGGGTGTACAGGTGGTAGGCCAGTTGGCGGATGGCTTCGCCTTTTTCTGGCATCTTCGCCAGCAGTTCACCGGCGGCGGTTTCGCCGTGGTGTTGCAAGCGGCGGATCATCTGGTGGCAGGCTTCCCAGACGGGGGTGCGGTTATCGGTGGTGGGGTCCCAGTCGGAGGTGTACTCAGCCCACTTCAGCAGGCGCACCTTGCCACTGCCGGATTCAACCACTCCGGCTTCCTTAACGCCATCGACACTGGTGCCCTTGGCGCGAGCCAGGGTATCCGCCTCACCAAACTGACCAGCTGCCCAGCCGTACTGTTCAAACCAACTGGAACAGAACTGGGTATCGGCATCAAAACTGCCAGAATCAGGGCTTAAATAGTCGGTAATGGCTTTGTTGATCAGCACCAGGGCATCATGCACGCTCATGCGTGAACCATCCTGATTCAGCACCGCTTCATATTGTGAATAAATCGCCATACCGGGGCCAATCGCCGCCTGCGCTAAGTCCACCGGTGCTATGGGGGTTTGCCCGGTTTCACCGCCAATCATGGTTTCCAAGGCTTCCGGCATTTCTTCGCGCAGTTGACGCTGGAAATCACGGCGGGAGATCGACTCTGCGCTGGCTTCCCTCTTGCGGCAGACCAGAACGATAGAAGAAGCGAGAGCGTTGGCTCCCGAGCCAACCATACGATTCGCCATTTCCGTACGCATCGGCCAAGTGCCATCTATAGAGAAACCAGCCTGAATCACCGCTTCCAGAAAGGTCACCCAACCGGTGCTGGTGGTGCTGCCCTCTTTGGTTTCCGACTGTTTAAAGGCGTAATAGATGGTGACTGGAAAAGCCGGATGCGCCTGCTCCGCCAAGTTATGAATGGCACGTGTCATACCTTCCATAAAGAAGGCTTCGGCTTTTTCTTTACTGCCATGACGGTAAGGCGTCGCCACCAGCTCTTCCGCTTTTGGCACTGCCATCGTACCGAATAGTGCCGGGTAGATATTGCGCAGTGAGCGGCGCATCCAGACATAGAAAAAATCGGAAAGATCCGCATAGCCGATATTGTCATAATAAGGTGGATCGGTAGAAACAACCTTGTTTTGGCTAATTTCCTGAATGGCTGCGTCATGTTGCTTCGCAATGCCAGCAGTAGGTGGCAGCATTACACGTAAAACCTCAACGGCCCAGTCAATTCCGCCAATGAAGTTGCCTGTTGAGCCTGACAGGGGATTTGGTTCCGCAAAATCCCATGTCATTGGAATAGCTTGTCGGCCAAAAGTATTTCGGGTACTACTTCGCGAAGAGTCCCAGCCACAGATTGTTGATCCTCGATCAGCCATTTTATTAATTGCAAAACTCAAATAAACCGCCACGGCCTCCCCATAGGCCGTTGCGCCTTTGCCGCACTGATCCAAGCCCAGTCCATCATCGGTTAAACCGGCGGCTTTGGCATCGGCGATGGCTTTTTCGCGGGCTTCCTGCACCAGATC
>NZ_JACUUA010000180.1 GCF_014859565.1 Marinospirillum sp.
TGACAACCCCATTATCCGGGTAGCAGGCTTTCTTTAAAACTGTCCGAACTATTGGTTGGCATGCCAGTCAAATAAATGGCCATTGGTTACTTTATAGGTATTGTCATTAGAGGTAACCACCTCTACATCAATACGTGGTGACTGCTGATTACGCCAGAGCCAGCGACCACTTAGAATATTTTTACTGTAACGCTTGGCCAGCTCAGCATACCCCCCCGCTTTTTTGTAGCTAGCCGCCAACTCTTTAAGTTGCTGACGAACCCCGCTGTCACTACAAATTGCTGGTTCAAGGCTATTCGCCAGAACTCTCAGTGAAAAACGACAGCAGACTTCATTGACCAGGGGAGGTACATAGCAAGATTCAAGTGTAACCGGGTTACTGAAAGCCAAGTCCTGCGGCTGAAGGTTTTTGGGTGCGCCATTCGCCGAGAAAGCCTCAGTATAAGAGCTTTTCTGCCCTCTAATTCGTGAGGTTGCGATTTCAAGAGGTTCAAACTCACTGGATTCAGTTTTGTAGTAAAAAACGGCTTTCCCTGGATGAAGGGATCGCTCATAGCTTAGTTGCTTGCACAGCTCCATTGGTCAGCTCCTTCAGGCTTTACTGACCATCATAGTCAAATCTTCCGTTTTCATCCTCCAAAATGCTTTCGCATAAAAGAACTTTGCTCCCTGGAATCTAACCTTCATAGGGTGTTCAAGCTTTGCTAGCCCCATTAATGGCTCGGCATAGGCATGAAGCGGTTGATTGGCTCCCTCTCGACAACGCGGCACTTCGAGTAACTGGTAACCGCTTGCCACCAATTTGACTGAAGGATTCATTTTCAGCCACTTCAGGTTTTCCTTCAGCCCCGTCTCTTCCATCTTATGAGGCAAAACCCAGTAACCCGAGGTTGGAAGCTGATTCAACTGACTGAATAGGACTTGCTTATCATTGGTCACTCTGCACCACTCACGCCGTTCATAAAGTGGCGGTGGTTGCAGCGTTCCACCTGCAAAGCGTGAAGGCAATGCCGCCTGAATCAAGTCAGCTTTTTCTGCAAGAGGAATCTCTGAGCGGTAACAAATCACCAGATCCATCACCAAGTCACAATGACGGTCATCGACCAGCCCAGGTTTCTTCAGTCCATTATCTTTAGTGGGAATGCTTGCTTCAGGTACTTTGCCAGAAGAGGTTAAGGCATATTGCTGGACGTACCAGGCAACACTGTCAATTTTCACTTCATCATCCAGCAATTGACTCAAGTTAATTCCCAGTCGCTGCACCAAACCCCATATGGCAGTCATTGAAGGCAAGCCTACCAAGTAAGGTGATGATAAAGCACGAGCATCAAAAGCTCGTAATCCAGTCAAGTGCAGATAGCTGCGCCCACCTTCCATGTCTTCAACCTGCTCGACCTCACCTAACCGTTTAAACAGCTTTTTTAATTGTGAGCTCAGTGGTTGCAATAACTGGTCATGGTAGGCGAACCGTGCTGTGCTGGCTTCCTTTTGCAGTGCAAGATGCAAATGCTGATTGGTTTCTGTAAGCAACTCATTCAGCTGCTCTTCTGGGCAATGAGCCAACCGATACTCAAGAGGTTCTTTCAGATCAATTGCTGGCAATCCAGCCTGGGGGTTTGCTTTAACGAAATCTCGCCACTCAACCACTGGTGCCATCCATTCAATCAAGGCGTCCTGAAGCCCCTTGAGACTTTCCTTTCTCAGCTTTTTTTCAGCCTTTCTGGTCTGCTGCTGTGCAGAGTAAATCAACTGGTTACACACCTCAGTGAACGAACTCTGTTTCAAAGCTGGATGATTAAAAATAGCAGCACTTGAATCAAGGCTCCTGAGATTTGAAGTGTGGA
Organism: Marinospirillum sp.; assembly: GCF_014859565.1. The sequence goes on from NZ_JACUUA010000180.1 coordinate 1,845, forward strand.
GCGTACTCAGGCTTCTGTGTTTTGAAGAGGGCGGATAATAAAGCACAGTAACCCGCCCACCTAAAGATGATGCCAGATCACCAACGCTTGATGGGCGAGTGTGGGTGATCGTTGTATATCGCCCCACTCGCTCTCTGCTTATCCGCTGTAAATCACAGATCAAAGCATTGGAAACTACAGGTGTCAGACTGACATCCTGCCCTTTAAAGGTAAAAGTCAGCTGCTTGGAATAGGGGCTGACCTCATCCGGGAAGTCGCTGCATGGCAGCTCTGAAGAAAACTTGTCCTTAAAGACTGTCCACTCCTGAGACTTCAATCCAAGGTTCATTAAAACCTGCTTCCAACTCTGATCATCTTCAGCAATCAGTTGAGCCAGGCAGGTTGGCTTACCCTGATAACAAAAAAAGGTGCCAAAGAGCTTGGCTTTGTTAACCGAGGCCGAGTTATGCGACCATCCCAAGCGTTGAACACAGTCAGCCGAAGAGAGACTGTTGATGGCAGGCTTTACGGATGCTGCAAGTAGGCGTTGCCCGGACACACGGATATCAGGGTATTTGAGATTATGGGTATGCAGCCATTGGACTTCATCAGCACAGGCTTGCAAATGAAGCTTATCCATAATGGTTCTGCGTGCCAGGCCTTTATCCAAGAGATTATGAGTCTCTGACCGTTTGTGAGAGAGGCATAGCAGTACCACACAGGCCTCTTCCAAGTACCCTTCTACTTCCAGAAGCTCCGTGTAGGGTGCAAACGCCTTGCGTATGGTCAGTGAAGGGTCTGTTCCAGATTCATCTTTCAATAGCTGATCAAGGCTTTGCATTGCATCACCAAGCAGGCAAGTAGGTGGAATAAAGACCTGTATCAGGTACTGGACCACGAGATTGGCGCAACTCGATAACATCCCGCAGGTGGAATGCAGCCACCCCAGGGTTTAACTTTTCATGCAGCCTCGCCTGCCAACCCAGCCTCAAATATCCTTCCTGATAAAGTCGATAGACCTGCTCATGGGTTGTTTCCAGCAGTACCGCAGCTTCAGGCACGGTCAGCAGCAAGTCAGCAACATTGGGACGCTTGGATTTGGGGTTACGATCAACCAGATCAAACAGAAACTCCAATAGTGGACTAAAGATAAATGCCTTCTCACGCCTCACTTCTTGAACAAGCTGCGAGATCAGAATCAGGTTGCCAAAAACCGACTGGAAAGATGTTTTGTTAAAATCCTGAATAAGTAGATTGGGGGCCATATCTGCCCGCTGCGACAACTCCTCATGAAACACCCCAGGCCAGGAGGCAAAGTAGTCCATTGCCTTCTGCAAAGCTTCAACATCAACCTGTGCATGGTCATTCAGCTTCTTGCGTGTAAACAGCTGAAACCAGAGCAGGCAGGCAAACCGCAGGCTTATTGAACTCGTTGAAAATAACGGCTCATCCCCAACCGCTTGATAACCGCTGACTAATTGACTGATTTTAACTTCCCAGGGCTCAGCAGCCTCAGTTTCAAGCCTTCGCAAGTCGAAGCCGCATGTGCAAGTATGAAGTTGCTCAGTGTTCAGATAGTTAATGGTGCTGCCACATTTAGGGCAATGATCCACCAGCTTCACCCCATGATGTATGCAGGCTCTGTAAGGTAACCAATGCCAGCTTTGGCGAATGTACGCTGATTCTTTCAGGCATTCAGGACAAACAGGCACAGCATCACGCCTGAGAAGTGCTAAAGGGATATGCGTGCCATCAAGGTAGGTAGCCTGATAGCGCGAACAGATTAAGACTGTAGAGTTCAGGGATGCAAGACGAAGAAGCGGCAAGTTCTCATTGTCGGTTAGGGTTTCAACCAGTTTCAATGCTCTGATTCGCCGGCTACTGTGCTGTGCTGCATGGAAAATATTGAGCCGAGCCAATTCAACGGGGAAAGCCCCTGCAGCTTCAAAATCATTGTGTTGAAGCCATTCCTGAACGGCAAAGCTAACCTGCTGATAGCTCTCAAAAAAATTAGCCTCTGAAAGCCTTAGCAGGTAGCTTTCCAAAGTTTCGTCCGAAAAAGGGTCAGGTCTGATTAGCAGTTTCATAGGCAACCTTGCTTAGGAATACTAAGCAAAAGTTATAGCAGCTGCTGAACAAATTGCAAGGAAAGTCAGTACCACAAATGTTACTACTTCACCCTCGGCAGATCACTCCACCGTGTTGTATAAGCCGGTGACAGAAGCTCACGTTTCATGCTCCAGCCCGGCTTAGTACCCTGGGCGGCAAAGAACAGCTTGCCCAGCCCGCGCTGGTGGATTTTATCCATGGCCTTCATTAATGCTTCGCTGTGTGGCTTTGCCGGAGCATCATCAAACAGCAGTTGCTGGTAGGTGCCGGGGGCATAAAAATCACTGAGCACTATGCCGCCCTTCATGTAGCGGTAGCCATCCTTCCAGATGGCTTTCAGTCCAGCATGTGCGGCTTCAATCAACCGGCGGGTGTCTGCGGTCGGTTCGATCAGGTCAATGTTGGCGGCATTACTGTAAAAGGGCTCGTGCTGATTGTGCGGGTTGGTGCGTATAAATACAGAAATCAGCTTTGCCCTGCGGTTTTCAGCACGCAGCTTCTCAGCACCACGAGTTGCATACAGGCTGATGGCTTCACGCATGGATTGAAAATCAGTGATCCGCTCACCGAAGGAGCGTGAACAGATGATCTGCTGTTTGGCCGGTGCTTCTGGTTCCAGATCCAGGCAGGATTGCCCATTCAGTTCACGTACAGTACGCTCCACCACCACTGAAAAGTTTCTTTTGATCCACTGCGGATCAGCATCCGCCAGTTGCAATACAGTCTTAATGCCCAGTGCTTCCAAGCGTTGTGTCAGCTTGCGGCCAATTCCCCAGACCTCATTCACGGGTAACAACGCCATCAGCTTGCGCTGACGAACCGGTGAGGTCAGATCAACCACACCACCGGTTGCCGGATAGGACTTGGCGGCATGATTGGCCAGTTTTGCCAGCGTCTTGGTGGGTGCAATTCCCACACATACAGTAATGCCTGTCCACTGATACACCTGCTGTCGCACTTGCAGACCAAAAGCATCCAGTGCCATGCAGGCATCAACGCCAGTCAGATCCAGAAACGCCTCATCAATCGAATACACCTCGACCTGTGGAGCCAGAGCCTCAAGAGTGCTCATCACCCGCTGGGATATATCAGCATACAAAGCATAGTTGGAAGAAAAACACACAATGCCATGCTGCCGAATGGCATCACGGATCTGAAACATCGGCACGCCCATTTTGATACCCAAAGCCTTGGCCTCACGGGAGCGTGCCACCACGCAACCATCATTGTTCGAGAGCACCACCACCGGCACATGCTTTAAATCAGGGCGGAACAGCTTCTCGCAGGAAGCATAAAAGTTATTACAGTCCACCAGAGCAAACACAGGGCTCATGCTGCTATTTCCGCAGACTATGAATCACATGCGTCACCACGCCCAGAATCTCCAGATCAGCATCCGGTGGAACCTGAATCGGCTGCATCCGATGATTGCAGGGGAGTAGCTGTGGTGGATTTCCCAGCTGCAACTGCTTCACCGTCAGCTCTCCATAAAACTGAGCAATCACGACATCCCCTGAACGTGCTGTGAGTGACCGATCCACCACCAGCACGTCATCCGGGAAAATCCCCGCCTCAATCATGCTCTCACCCTGAGCGCGTACAAAGAAGGTAGCGGCAGGTCGTTGAATGCACAACTCATTCAGATCCAGCGCCCGATCCACATAATCCTGGGCAGGAGAGGGAAATCCGGCAGACACCCGCTCCAGATAGAAAGGCAAAGATTTAAGAGGAAACTCCCCGGCTGGGCCGAGGAAGGTGGCAAAGGTGGTCATACACAAAACTCCGGGATGCTGATATTTATACAGTATCGGAGTCAGGGGCATCTTTCAACGCAAGAGATGAAAAAACCTGCTGAGTTGCCAGGTAGGAGTATGTTTGGTAAAAGGTAGACAGGAAAGGACACACCCACCCGCAGGATGCGAAGCAGCACATTTCACATCCTAAGGCGGTAGCGTGCCAGCGCCCAATGCTCAAAACTTTTCAAGCATGCTCATTTGACTGCCTGAATCAGTATTAAACATATTAAAAACAGAGGCTTAATGGCCAGCCAAGGCAGTAATTTGAGCATGGATATATGGTTAATAGCAAGCGTGCGCGACATTTTGATACGGAACGCGGGCTACACTGGAAATATCTTTTAAAAACAATCGCTTTTTCTAGTCTGCGTGCTTTTAGTAGTAGAAAGACAAGCTTCACAAGAAAAAATAATGTTATGCGCATAATCGAAACGAAATACACAGGAGTATGAACCATGGAATTAGATCAGCTAAATATAGAAAAAATAAGAAATGTTGAGGTTGTGGCTAGCCGTCATAGCATTTCCTTCACATACACCGCTTACGACGAAGGTGAAGAGCTTTATAAAGTTGAGGATGGTATGGTTTGGGTAAAGCACATGGCTTTTGTTCGACATCCTGAGGAGAGTTACAAGGCAGAGTGGAAATTGGTTCTTCCCGAGAAAGTGGCAGATAAGGTCATTATCAAGAATTGGGTGGACAATAAAATTTTGAGCGAACATCCCATTAAAAGCACATAACCCCTATGAGCCTTCTCTCTGTCAATAGGCCGCAGAGTTTTTTATTGGCCGCGTGAG
>NZ_JACUUA010000021.1 GCF_014859565.1 Marinospirillum sp.
TATGCCGGGTATAGACCGGCAGATCCTGTGTCATGTTGTTGTCCGGTATAGCCACAGATGGTTTACATGCCTGGCGCTCGGCAAGCAGCTCTTTTTGCATCATAGGCTGCAATACAGCAGCGGCTTCGGTCAGTCGCGTCAGAGCTGCGCTGATGGTTGCAATTTCCTGCTCACTCGGATAATAAGTCCCAGCCGCACCATTCACCAAAAAACTATTGGCCTGCCCCATTACGTTTAACTTGTAGTTGACCGAGGCTTCAAATGCCCGCGCAAACATTTCGCTGTGGGTTGGCCAGTAGGGCTTGCCAGAGGCTTTTTCTGGTAGCGTAATATCCCTATTGTTGTCCGTAGTGATCCCAATAGTGCTTAATGAAGACTTAGCAAAATCGGTGAGCTCCACTGCTGAAACACCAAGGTGCACGGCATCATTGCGCAGCATGCTGCGAGCGCCTATCGCAGACATCGCCTGCCAATCCTCTTGATGTAAGGCTGCGGAAGTGGTCTGCATGGGTCGCCACACTTGCTGAAAAAAGGATTCGTGCCAAGAAAAACGGGCCTCGCTAATCCCTGAATTAAGGGTTTCATTGCGGATCTTACGCATTTCGGCCAGCAACTCGCTGCTTTGCAGGCCTCCAAACAAGCGATCAAACTGCTCCGCTATCACCCCCGCATCATTATCTGGAGGCGCGGCTAAAAATAATGGCTGGCGCAAGCGGTCTGAAGCAGTCCGCAGGGTGCTCGGCATCAAGCGCATCAGGGTGTTCACACGATCATCTTCGGTTTGATAGCGCAGCGCGAGCGCATCTTCCTCCACCCACTGAATCCACTGCTCAAGCATTTCTTTTTGCAGTGATAAAGGTTGAAGCGCCCGCTCTGCGCGCTGCTCAGTGCGAACGATGTCATCCTGATGTTCTGACAGCTTTTTCAGTGTCCCATAAAACCCTGTTGGAAACTCTTTTAAGCCTGTTTCCTCGCGCCACAGATCAACCAATTCGGTAATGCCTAGTGTCGCAAAGCCATCCACCATCTTTTTTAGAATCGCCACAGATACGCCTGTTGCTTGATACAGGTGGTCGAGATGCCGATAAAAAACAGAACGGTCGTGTTTAGCTTGAGCATTTCTAATGGCATGCTCAGTGCAGATGCAGCTGCCCATTATCCATTGAGCAATGGAGGACTGGGCGTCACGGAGTGCCGGGGGCAAATCCTGATGCTCGGGATGCTTCAAGCACTCCTCCATCAAAGCCGCTTCAAGCCGATATGCTTTGTCCCGCAGTTCTGCCGTATCGAGCTTATCTCCAGTCTCAGCCGCTGAAAGCTGATCTGCAGCCTGGATCACCTGGTTTTCAAAGAGGCGGCCAATCACATCAGAGAGTGATTCATTGTCCTGCTGAACCGAAGAAAAAAACGACCGGATAATGCCGATGGTTTTGACCGTCTGTCGAAGCACGTCTGGATGCGGAATCCAGCCACCACATCCCATTTCTGGTGAAAACGGAGAAGGCCCATGCAATCCGGTTAACGTAGCCAGCAGTCCATTCTCGCCCACGAGCCGGTTGACAACATACATGAAATTGTGGCGCGAACCTGTTAAAGCTTTACGCACCAAGGCTTGCATCCTGTGGGTGTCGTCGGCGTTCTCCACTGCAGGCGGATGTAGAACGCTCCACGCACGCGCCTCGGTATGCCATGGATTGATCAGGTCTTCGGTCAATTCATCGTGGAGGGACTGGATGCGCCACAGCGCCTGATGGAGCAGGGAAGCAGCATAAATCTCGTGCCGATCACCGGCTTTTCTGTGCCCTGGGCGCAACAGGTCGCTGAGCGTTTCACACTCATTCAGTCGCTGCATGCGCTCAAGGCTGAGACCCTCAAAAAAACAGGGATCAAGTAGACCGCCAATTTCTGCCAACAACTCGCTAAACGCCTTGATGCTGACACTTTCCTGTTTTGAGGGGCCGGCAGGCCGCAGACCGGACTGTTTCAGGTTGTCCGCTATGTATTCTGCGATTGCTTCTGTGTCACTTGATGGCAAAAGTGACATCAATACTTCATCAATTTCACCCGGCAAAAAAAACAGGGCGAGATCGTCTTTGCACAGATGACGAACATCGCTCAGGATTGCCTGCCGATCACGACTCTTTAAGAAGGAGGCAACCGCCAAATCCGCCAATCCTGCTGCTAGATTCATGCCTTGCTGGTCATGCTCAAGATCTGGGCGAAGCTGCTCTTTAATCGACCTATAGGCCTCGCTCCTGACCTGTTGGCTGGTGAGGTATCGCTGCCCCTCGGCCAGCATCTTGAATACAGGAAAATAAGCCAGATCCGAAGCCTGGTCTGCCAACTGCTTCCCGTTCACTCGTTTAAAAAGATGCAGTTTCTTTTTGTCGAGCGCATCCGGCCTGAATAGCTTGAATAGATGCATATCAAGGGCGTGACCGAACTCGTGCGCCAGCGATCCTGCACCCATGCGCCCGGCCATATTGATCACATTGCCAAGCGGCTCAAAGTGCGCCATCGGAGCATTGTTGCCACCGCGCCCCCTGGCAGCCAAGGCGATGCGCAAGCCATCACCAGGGAGATACCGTCGATCCAGTGAAGAAGATCGACCTTGTGCCTCAGCCTCTTTTATGGCTTGGATCTCTGCATCCTGAAGCGGTAGGCCAAGCCCCATGTGCTGAGGATTCCAGTTGATCGCCTTGGATAGATCCTCAAACGCATGATAGGTGTAGCGGGTCAGGTCGCGGGTCTCTCGATTGGTTAGGCTGGCTCCCGGCTGTACGCCAGTCAAGCCAAAATCCCGAATCAAGGGTAAAAAGGAATACTGCTTACTCTGCGATACATCCATGGCTCGACCATCAATATCGGTGTCGTGACTCTTATCGGTAATACCCTTTAATGCAGGGCGGACAATGCGCGCAGGCTTTGTCTCATCCGGATTGGCCGGGTCCACCTTCGGGTTTGTGTTTCGACTGAACGGAGTTCCGGTAAGGACCGACCAATCAGGAGTGAGGTTTTTCCAAAGATTTGCATGCTCCTTTGAAGCTGCAGATCCGCCAAAATAGATGCTTTCGACATTCCCGTGAGTGACCAATGGCAGGTTCATCCGGTAGCGATCGATTGACTTTCTGAAGGAGCCAACAATACGCTGATACTCCGGATTCAGCTTAAACAAATCGACATACACCCCAAAACCTTCACTCAAAACCTCGACCTCTCTGCGAATGCCGTCAAAAACACCCGTGTACGAAACAGCAGCGGACGAACTTGCAAAATAACTAAGACCCTCTGGCTTTGCGCCGTCGCGCACCACTCGAAAGTCAAACGGCACAGCTCCCCCTGAGCCCGTCATCACCTCGAATGCTTTCTCCAATCCATCAAAAGTCAGACCAGGCGCTTTCGATGCGCCTTCGCCATTTTCATTCTGCAGCAGGTTGTATCTAAGATCGGAATACGCCGACTCACTCATCCAGGGTAGTTCCCGCAAAACTTGTGCTGCGTCAGGATGAACCCTGCCTTCATTAACAGTCATGGCAAGTGATTCCCATGCCACGGTATGCCGGCCAGCTTCGATCCTTAAAAGCTGCTCTGTCAGTTCTCTGATTCTCAGAACTGAACTTGCATACAGCATCATGGTGCCGGGCGTTGGAGCGGGCGCCTGAGCAGGTAGATTGTTACGCAAATGACGCAATAACATAATCAGGCCAGCAGGAGTACCCTGCTGGCGCAACTCATCGACAGAGATGGCCGGCCACAGAATGTCTTTACGGAGCTGCTTTTGCCAGTGCTCAAGCAGCCTGTACCGATGAATCTCGGTGATACTCATGCTGCCCGGCGACCGCTCAATCAGTTCTCTCGCCAGCTTCTCTATATCAGCATTTTCAGATTGTTCATAGTGGTAGCTGTAGCCACCCTCCATGCGAACCAAGGCAAGTCCGTGGTGACTCGTACCGTTGTACGAATCATGAATGGCCTCATTAACCTCGCCCATTTGCTGTTCGCTGAAATCCGCTGCCTGCAGCAACTTGTATAGCAGCCCGGTCAGAAATACATTGGCCTGTGACGAGGATACAACCCCAAACTGGTAGGCGGTCGAAACCTGCTCTATCCAGTCAGATGCAGCCTGCTCCTGCCTCGCATCAAAATCTTCCAAAAGCGGACGCCAGAGCAGATCCTTGATGGCTTTGCTGCGCATTTTTGGGGAGTCTGGTATTTGAAGCCCAGTATCATCAACTCTGGATTGGCTCATAGCCTGACCTGTCTCTTTAGCAGAATGATCTTTATGTGCTTACCATATCCAAGATAACGCTACTTGCCCTAGCGCTTGATTGGCTATTTTTTGATCAGACTTAAAATTCGCAACAAGCTGCGGTTTTTGAAGAGGAAAGCCGCTTTTTCGCACCAGGCTATCCACAGTTTTTGTGGAAAAGACTGCACTCATTCATGGTGTCTGCTCTGTTATGTTGACTGCAATATACTTAAAAAGGGCAAGTTAATGACCGATCCACGCAACCGCCTGTGTGAAGCGATACAGCAGATCATGGGGCAGCGAAGAACTGACCCGTCATCAGATGAAATCAGTTTGGCTGTACTGGACATAACACACTTTTCTATGTTGAACTTGCACCTTGGTGAACAAGCATCCAACCAGATACTGGTATCAGTTGAGAAGCGACTTCAGGCTCAGCCCTGGGCTCATTTTGCCATTAGATTATCCAGTGATGAGTATGCCATTCTGGTCAAAAACAACGCCCTGACACACGGCATCAGCAATCAGCCACTGACCACTCAAGCCGATTGTGATGTGGCCTTCTCACGCATTGCAGAGCTTTTTGAGCAGCCTTTTGATGATATGAGACTCTGCTTCAGCGGAGGGCTTGCACCCTTTTCAAATCAGGAAACCCCCCATCAATGGCTAGCCCAGGCTTTTGTGGCGCTTCGAGAAGCAAAGCGGTTGCGCCTAATCAACCGTGGCATGGTGTATCGCCCAATCTATCTGGAAATGGCAGGCTCAATCATTTCCAACAATAATGAGATTCACGCAGTTAATGATGGGCTTAAGGCTCAATCGTTTTTGCTCTACTTTCAACCCCAGTGGCACATGATCACACCCGATCAATTCCGCCTGGCCGGGGTAGAGGCATTGGTTCGAGCTGAGCGTGACGGCAAAATCATCGGGCCGACTCAATTTATCGGAGTTGCCGAGCAAAGCGGCTCCATTGTTATGCTTGGCCAGCAGGTGGTTGAAATGAGCTGCAGAGCTCGAGCCACCCTAGGTTTTGAGGATCATCATGTGCTGTCATGGAATATCAGTCCCGTGCAGATCGAAATGGATTACAACCTGCTGGCGCTGATTGAGTTTACCGTGCAAAACACTGGGCTCAAGCGCCAGCAGGTCAAAATCGAAATCACAGAAAGCGAAATGCTGAACCCGACAACTGCTGCCTTTCTGGATGGGCTGATGAAACTCGGTTATCAGGTTGCCATTGATGACTTTGGCACCGATCATGCCGCTTTATCTGTGCTCGATAAGCTTCATGCTGACACCGTTAAAATTGACAAGTCGTTTCTGGTGAATGTGCCGGATGATGCACGAAAAACCACCATGCTGGGTGACCTGATACGCATGCTGCATCGACAGGAGGTCAATATTATTATCGAAGGCGTGGAAACCATGGAGCAGGTCAGGTTTCTTTATGCTCGCCAGCAGGTCACTCGCCCACTGGTGCTTCAAGGCTACCTGCTAGGGCGGCCAATGGATGCAGATGCGATGCGTAATCTACTGAGTGATCCGCGTCCACCGCTCGAGCTTTAATTTGAGCAAACAAAAGCCGGGCATTGCCCGGCTTTTGTTTCTTCTCTGGTATGTTCATCCGAAAGGATTCATCGCCCGAAGATCTTTTGATGCTGCTGCATCAGGATTGCTGGTGCTGCGGATTCCTTCTAACTTGAGTGTTTCAGCAAACGCCTGTCGGAGAGCTGCCTTTCGATCTTCAGTATTCTTAGGCAAGATCGGCAACGCCTCATCTTCAGGTGGGCGCACGGCTGGCTGAGCGTCAGGGAGTAGTGATGCAACCTCCTCTGGCGTTATATTGAATCGTTCGGCCAGCTTAGACAGGTTCGATTCATGATGATCCAGTCCAGTGTCATTAAATGCGCGAGCACCCTCAGGCCATTGTTTTTTGTGGGGAAACCATTTCAGGATTTTTCCAGGGTCACCGCCTTCAGCAAAATCAACCATCATCTTTGCGACCATGCCTGAAAAACTGGCAGAAGCAAGAATCTTTGCCGTATAGCCTGCACCAGGCTGGGGTTTGTAATATTGCTCCAGCTCGTCTGCAGTGAGATCAGCGTCAGCAGCAAGAACATAGTCGGAGCCGGTCAATGCCGCCACTGTAGATACAAAGATTTCGCGACGCATCAGCTGATCACGGTACTCGGCTTCTAAAAATGCATCACCGGCAGCCTGGCCGCCCGATTCGGTTAATGCATGATAATGATCGTGAACAGCATCATCAGCCTCTGGATGGATGCTCAGCTGACCGCTGGCATCCTTGAGGACTGACCAGCGGTTTTCACGCAGCGGCGCTGAAACACCCTCAAAAAGCGCTCTTGCCATGCCGCAAAACCACTCACCGGAATCATCAGCTTTGACAGGCATTTTGATTTCATCCGATGCAACCTGGTAAGCCGGAACGCCCGACTCAACAGGCAAGCAGGTGATCCCTGCTGCTTCAGCTGTATAGCGAATCAGTGACTCTGCATCCAGAGAGAGTAATCGCTGTTCTTTTCGGATGGCCGCTGCTGCCTTTTGATCAAAGTCAACGATTTCCTGAAGATTAAAATAAGGCTCTGACTTGAATTCAATGCCTGCAATTTCCTTGTGTTGCGTGACAACAGCGCCAGTTTCAGGATCTTTATATTGCTGATCTGGAGGCAGCTCAACAATCTTGAATCGTGTTACTGGCACAGAAAGAATCGCTGCGCGACCGCCTTTCTGTATGCTTAAACCAAAACGGTTTTTGGCGTTAATGGATACCATGCCGCCTTCTGTCCAGCCTCGCGCCCGTGCCTGGGCAACAGCCCCGACTAGATTTGATGCGCTAAACAAATTGCCAGTAAATACGTTATAGGGTGCTTCAACGCGATGCATGGCCGGATTATGACCGCCCCCTGCCTCGGCTTGACGGATCGTCTCCGCCAAACTGGTAATAATATCTGTTGCTTGTCGTGAGGGCTTGCGTTCTGCTGCCTCGTTGTTTTGCTGTGCCATAACCCACCTCTACCAAGAAAAATTCAGATACTGACAGCTATAGCCAAAGCCTTATTTCTTGGTAGCCTGCATGATTCGTTGAAACCTCCGACGACTCATGCTGCGCATTGAGTCGTGGATTCTTGTCTTAGCTGTTCTTCAATCGCGTTGCGATTCCAGAGGGTAGCCAAGATCCACGGGTTTCTCGTGATGCTTGGAGACTTCCGCTCCAGAGCATCCCAGAGCAATTTGCAAAGCTCCGGGTGGTAAAGCTTGAGGATGCCGCGGGCTGCAATGTTGTAGGATGCATTCAAATCCGCGTGGTATCGCTTGTTTTGCCCTTTGCTGTTCTTGCTTTGCAAGGTGCAGAGACTGTAGTTGTCCTTGTCTCGAGCCACCTTGCCACTGCCGTCATGGGCTTCAGACGATGTTCCCCTGGCAAATACATCGATAAAGCGCAGGCCTTTTTCCTCGGCCTTGCTTTTGACGCGATCATGCAGCATCCGATGGTGCCAGCGGTGGAAGTTTTGTTTCGTCTGACCGCCTTTACGACCCGCCTTGGGTTTCCAGCCCTTCAAGTCCTCAAAGACAATGGCATCGCATCCATGTTTCAGCGCAAGCTGAATGATCTTCTTTGAAATGTGATGAGCCTGATTGCTGGCCAGGTGCCTGAGTCGTTCATAGTCATGAGCGCAAAAGCCCTTGGGCAGCTTGTGGGTCTTTTTGGATTGGTGATTGTGGCGGGTGTATTGACGTGCTGCTTTTGCAATGCGAGCGCAGCGCTTATTTTCACGGTCTTTGTCACTCCGATCGATGAAAAACCGATCGTGCACAGTGCCGTCTTTGTCCACTACAGCACAAACTGCGGTGGTGTTGATGCCGGAGTCCACGGCCAGCACTTTGCCGCTGAACTGTTTTTTTGACTTAAGCTGGATATCACTCTTGACGGGTTCAGACAAATAAAAACGCTTGTTTCGCTGAACCAGCGTGGGTGACAGGAACAGGCCGTCAAAGCGTGTCTTTCCGGTCAACTGAACCCTGATCCAGATCCAGTCTTTTTTGTGGAACACTTTGATTTCAGCAGCCTGCCGATCCTTTGTGTAGCGGATGCATTGGCCGCCATACAGGCTAGGGAAAGCTTTGGTTTCACAATTCAGGGTGGGCGGCTTGTTGCGCAGCAGCTTCACTTCCTGGCGGTATTTTTGCTCACCCTTTTTTGGATTCTGGACTTTGACTTTGATCCGCTTTTCACGATAGCCATTGATCAGCCAGTCATCATAACGGGTTTGAAAGGATGACACCTGACCGTAGGCGTAATTGATGGCAACGCGACGCAGATAAGAAGGAAACTTGAAAAAGCGGGACTGAAAATAGCGATGCTTGACCAGTGGACGTTTTTTAGTGGGATGCATCAGTGCTTCCACTGAGCGCACCACGTCTTTTTCCTTGCAGTGCTGCAGCGTTTTCCACTGGGCATTAATCAGCAGCATCAGGGCGCGCACCATGCCCCGATATTGAGACAAGGTCTCCTCAAGCATTGCAGCCTGCTCTTTGGTGACCTTGATGTTCATCTGCTGAGAGCGTACTATTTTCATAATTAAATAAGCTATCATATAAGGCGCTGTACATGCAACCAGTTACCACGCTAAAAACCAGAAGCCACAGTGCATACCGGCTGCATTACCATCTGGTTTTTGTGATTAAGTATCGACACAAAGTGATTCATGCCGAAATGATGGAGCGAATGCGGGATATTTTCTCTGACGTGCTGAATAAGTGGGGGTGTCAGCTGACGGAATTTGGCGCTGAGTCTGATCACGTTCACTTGCTGATCGAAGCGCATCCCTCGCTGGATCTGTCTCGCCTGGTTGGCAACCTGAAGACGGTATCCGCACGACACCTAAGGCGTGAGTACGCAGACCACCTGAAACCTTACTTCTGGAAGCCTTATTTCTGGTCACGCTCCTACGCGGCTACGACCACGGGCGGTGCTAGTCTTGAGGTGGTCAGAAATTACGTGCTATCCCAAGAAAGACCGTCAGGCTAACTAACGCGTCATTCAAAGAATTGACTCGTAGTATGCGCCTGACATTTTTTGATCAATGCATTCGTTCTCATAATCAGCAGAAAGCGTACGCATTTCCTCGAGTAGGGTTTCAATCTGGCTGTCTGTATAAAGACCGGCCATCTGATCAATGCTCATTACAAAAACCCCTTCATCAAGCTCTTCTTGGGTGATTCGTCCTTCAAAAGGGTTGCGCGTCTTTTCAGGAGCCTGAAAAGGAATCTGATTACGGGTCATTCTGATGCGAAATCGAGCCGCTGCCATTCTCAATCCCCCATGGCAAGAGCATGGCGTCGAGCCAAGGCGCGCATGATCTCAAGGGCTTCTTCACGCAACACTTTGATCTGACCTGGAGACATTCTCATAACCTGGGTTAGACGCTGAAAGGGTAAAACCTCCATACCGCCCAAGCCAAAGGTATGACAAATCACTGTACGCATATCAGCAGACGGCAGCTGCGCCAGCCAGAGCTGAACCAGCGCCGTTGCCTCTTCATCCTCAAGAGTGGCCAGCGTATGATCCATTCGCGTATCCTGATCACTCAGATCACCATAATCCGCGCTGGCTTGCGACATCAGCTCATCATCATTGAACTGATCATCTTCATTGAAGCCCTGCAAATCGTGGCGGCGAGGGGCATAGCGGATGCACTTTTGCACATCCTCGACCGTGGCATTGATGCGATCAGCGATCTCCTGGGCAAAAGAGGAAGCCTGGTGAAGAGTAATTGACCTGCCTTCCTGTTGCTCAAGCTGTTGGAGTGTCCGGTATATGGACGGCAAAATCCGCGCAAGCTGCGAAGGCAGTCGCATGGGTGCACCGTGCGCCTGCAAGTGGCGCTGAACTTCATTCCATATCCAATCAAGCGCATAGGTCGAAAATGCGGCTCGCTCAGGCTCATATCGCTCAATAGCCTTCATCAATCCTATAACGCCCACGTTTTCGAGGTCTTTCAGGGTGATTCCCATGCCTTCAGCAATCGGGAGATACCGGCGAATAACCTTGCCAACCAAGCCCATGTTGATCTGGATGATTTCATTGCGAGCCACCAGGTCATTGCGCTCACGGTAGAGCCTTGTCAAATCAGCAATTCTGCGCTGGCGCGGCTCATCTTTTACAATAAAGCGCTCTTCATCACCCAGAATCTCTTCACGAGGTGGCTCCGGCTCAAGGAAAAGTCCCTCATCCTGAATGGCATCATCCAGCAGGCTGTTGCCAGAAAGTCCCTTTTTTTTCAATGGCTGATTCATTGATATCCCCTGATCAGGATGGCTTTTTGGTCTGCGGCGCAGGCACAGCCTGCCGAATGTGCGCAAGCTGCAGTGCGGTACGCGCCATGCGCCCCTGTGCGCCACGGGATGTCCAGTGATCCTTGTCTGAAATCAGCTGCTGGCCGATCAGTTGAAGTAGTCGATCTTGATGTTGGTCGCGCTTAGGGATCTTCAGAAGTGGGATAAATCGCTGCGCAGCACACTGCTCAAGAAGGGCATCAAGACCTTGATGCCCGCCAACCACAATCAGGGAAATTCCTTGATCGAGAAACGCTTCGACGGACTCAGGTGGGTAATTGATACGACTCGAAGAAAGCAACCCTGTCGCCGCCTTGGTGCCTGACTGGTTGATCATGGATGCCAGTAACGTCCAAGCATTCATCTGCACAGCAAAGGGCATCGAGAGCGCAGCACCAGCAAAAACCCAGGGGCTTGCAAAAACATACTCAATCGCCACATGGCTGCCTAAGACCGCTTCAATCAAGGCAGTTGTTTGCTGATGCGCTTTTTCACCGGCACAGGTGTCGATCTGGTTGATCAGGGCTAATTTTTCATGCAGCGTCAGGGTCTGTTGACGCTGCTTAAATGCAGGCTGCAGAGCACCATAGTTACAAGGAGCGCTGACCTTAAGCCGGTCAAGGTATTCCGGCCTGAGCAGGGTAGGGGTGATGTCACGATTTCGAATATAGCTGCCCAGCCTCGAACGCATTTCACCGGGATTCAACTGATCGAGCAAAAAATCGACCAGGTTGCCCATAGGCAGATTTTTTAAGTTCTTATGATCAGACAGACCGCTTTGCACCTGCATCAGAAGGTTGAGCGGCATGTTGCGATGGGTCAGATTCAAAGTGACCGGATCAACACCTTCTTCTGAACTCACCTCGATACTGAGGTAAACGCTGTGCTTGCCATCCTCAGATCCTGCGGATGTTGAGAGAACGCGTAGGTAAACAACACTCTTGGAGGAATCACCCAAATGAATCTCTGTGGGCTGATCCCTTTTTTTAAGAGCGCCTAGCGGAAAAACCGAATAAAAAGAAGGATGAATTGGCATTATTTGAACCCTATTGGATAACCTGTATTTCTACAGATTACACAAAGAGCTCAGGGGTGCGATTTCATCCAAATGGGAAGGGAATACCTATAGTGGATTCTGTATGTATCCACACCTGCAAACCAAGTCCAGTCCACAGGGTCATCCAGGCAATGCCTGTGACAATGGATGAGTCTGCTCTGAAAGGGGTTAAGCGAATGACAAAAGGCAGCGGCCAGAGGAATTTAACGCCTTGCCGTGTAAGCAGGTCGCCAACCAGGTGCGTAAGATACCCGAACACAAAGGCCAGCATCACAACCCCCAAAAACCCGTCTGGGGTTAGTCCGCTCTCGCTCTGACTCCCTCCAAACAGCCAGCCCCACCATCCCGATCCCGACTGCATCTGGCTTTGATGTTTCCCCCAAAGCCAAAGCGACAACCAAAGCATCGGGATCATTATCAGGAACGAATGAGTCATACCCCGATGACCACCTCCGTTACGATGAATAAACCGACTTAAAGGAGGGATGATCCGACCCATGCGAGAGTTAGGGTGATCTAAATCTGGAGCTAGCGCCCCAATGAGTACGGCTGCTGTTTCAGCAAGTCCTGGGGTGTAATTGGCGCTGGCACCAAGAGCCATCCAGGCTCCGGCACCAAAGACCAAGTGGGAAGTTCCCATCATGCGATTAACGTCCTCCCGCATTCAGGCCAGGAACAGACATCTGCTGCTGCGCCTGCCCCAGATGGGATTCACCGCCCAGATAACGCGAAGCTGTCTTGATCATCTCGCCTTCCATGGGTGAGAGCCCAAGAAACCCTGCAAACTGATACGGAAGACGCAGGATCAGCGATATAGCGGCAAAACCCATGACCGTTGAAAGAAACATAAAGATCCAAGGTGCCATCAGCATGCTGATCAAATTGCCTACAACGCCATCCTGATAGGTTGCAGCAACCACAGTCACTACAAGCGGGACAGAGACGTTAAAGATGATCATGGATACGGCAACCCCAAAAACAATCAGCGTGGGGTACAAAAGCACCCAGGCCAAAGTCTGTATGCCCTTTAAAACCGTGTGCGTGAATAACATCTTCCCTGCTGGCGCTGCAGACATGTTAAACAGCATCCACAAAGGTGCCGCAAAGGCAATGACCAACAAATTGATCGCCCAATCAATCGCCATAATCGCCACGAAAATGGCCGGCAGTTTTGGCAGTACAGCCACATTGATAAATGCGATCAGCGAGGTAAAGGTTAGAATAAACTTAATAGCCCACTCAACTGCCTGGCGGGTCAGCGACTTTTCCTTTTTATCGTTGTTAAGCGCCTTGTTGATCTTGCCGGTCGCATTTTTTAAAAAATCAGTTGCGCTCGACACTACCTTTCCGACAGGAGTTTTGTTGATCAGGCCGCTTAAGTCAGAGGCAATCATGGCGCCGCCGGCTACAGCCAGCCAGGTGGCGCTGTAATTGTACATCGCCTCTGGTGCGGATTTGGCTGTGAAGAAACCGGACAGGTAGGCCGAGATATGCATGTTGCCGCCTGTAGTAAGAAGGTCAGCCGTATTGGTCAAGCCCATCAAACCCCTGCCGATGAAGCGGAGGGTTCCGCTCCAAGCTGACGCTATAGATCCATCCTGCACATCATCTGCAACGGCACTGTTGCCCACCAGTGACTCAGCCACCTCCATTTTGGTGTAGTCGTTTTGGATGCGAGTGCGCAATACCGAGTTGACCCTTGTTAGATCATTAATATTGCTTAGACCAAAGCCTGTTTCCGAACCAACAACCCTTGCCGTAGTGTTCATGGCTTCGATTTGCGAGGCGACTCGGTAATAGATCATCCCCATGCCCGGCCAGCCAGCGCCCTGGATAATCATGCGGCTCGAGGTTAATGGATCAGCCATGGCTGCAAAATTAAATTTGTCTGGATCAGCCTCACACTGCGCTTTGATGTCAGGTGGTAGCGAGGTGCATGGATTGGAAAATCTCATAACACCCTGGGCGTATCGATGCACCCTTTCATTGACCGTGTTGTCAATCAGCCCCAGGTCATTTTTAAACTGAGCAACCGTGTCGGTAAGTGCTTCTTGCTTAGCCTGCTCATCTTCAAGCGCCATCGCAGCTGCCAGTCGAGGACGTGCTCTCTCAACCGCCTCAGTCACAGCAACGCAAATGCCATAACTCAGACTGACATCGCGGGTTGTCGCTAATCGAACCCAGCCTTCTCGTGGAACATAACCTGCACAGGAGGCTGATAAATCTTGATTACTGGCCACACCCTCTACATCACCCTGACCTGCGTAAAACCCTCCTGCGCCCTGAGCGCTTTGATTCAGGCTGCCGCTGATGGCGCGACAGGTTTCTGCGATCTCGCGCCCACTAATCCCTAAAACTCTTGAGTTTTCAACGCATGACTGCTGTGCAGCTTGAGCCATCATGATCTCAAACGCAGTATCCTCAATATTGATGGCTGGATCTGGCGGAATAGCACCAATCGCCAAGGCGACATGCCTTGCACCGTTAGGCGATTCATAGGTGGCAGTCACCAGCATTTGCGCGGCATGATTACCCATGCCGTTTGAGAATAAAGCTAAAAGAATAATGACCTGCTGAATGGAGGACATGCCGAAAAACAAGGGGTTCGGGATGGCAAGCACCATACCGCCCAAAAAACGAATCGCTAAATAATACGAAGGCTGATCCGAGCCAAACCATTCTCCAAACTGCAACGAGTTAACGAGGCCGGTGACGGCAAGCAGCCCCATAAGAATCGGCAGCAACAGAAATGCCAGTTGCGCCGCAAATGACATCATGGCAATAGAGATGCCCTGGGTTGGCCCCTCAATTTTGACTTGTGAGCCATTAATATCGAAGGTGTCTGTGCCTACAATCTCGGTAAAAACATCCACCCCAAAAAGTGATGAGAGTATCAAAAAGCCCATGCCTTGTACGCCGGCTTTTGTTGTTGCACCCACATCCCAAAGCGGCTTCATTGTATTATTCATGTAGCTTGTGGTCGCTGAGGTGCTAGGCGGTGCGGCATTTTGCAGTCCCTGCTGAAATTGCAAGCCACTAGAGCTAATCGAAGCCGTCCCCCCGATGGTGCTTGTTTGGGCGGGTGCTTCAAAACCACTATGCCAATCATAATTGCCCATGGCGGCTAAAGCTGGCGCAGCAAACAGAAGTAGAGCAGTGGCCATAAGCCCTGCAAGCAGTGTTGTCAGTGTATTTTTCATCAGTTTGCGCCTCTGTGTTTCAATCGCATCATTGCCATGTGCTCAGGCAGCGCTCTACACCTCTGCCCCAATGAATTGTCACCTTATTGATCAAGTATGGCCGCTCAGCGGCTTCTTGATCTGCACCTGCAGCAGCAGCTTGATAAATGACTGTCCCTCTGAATAAACCTAGCAGCGCTGCCTCAGTTCCTTGTTGCATAATCCTTCGCTGCGACATGCCATCGTTCCATCTTGAAATAGCGGCGTTGTATGCCGCCTGCGCGTTATGTGGGGTGAAGCTCTCATTCAGTCTTTGCGTGGCGAGCAGATACCAAGTTCCAATCGAGGCAAGATCTTGTATCGTCCGGCAGCGCCCCTCAATGGTGTAGGCATTCGGATCATCAGAAAAATACAATCTCAATTCCTGCCCAGGCCACAATTCCATGTGATTAAGCTGAGGGTGATCGCTCTCCTCGGGACTGGCTGGGGTGCTGATGATAAAGCGAGCAAACCCCTCGCCAGCCCTGCGGATGATTGTGGTCGTGACCAGGTGGCTAAGCCGCTCCATATTGCCAAGCTGGGCAATGCCTGCTTCTTGCCAGTGCAGACCGACGCCATACATAGCCTGTCTCACTTCCTCGTATGTATGTAAGGCGGGTACAACCAAAGGCTCAACTGGAACAGCCATTTCAAACATCCCCTTCACTCCGTGTTAATCATTACATCCTTGATCATACAGGTTAACCCTCATCCCCAGGATGCATCGAACAACTAGACCATAGGCGCTGGAACAGCCTGATCGCGCCTGGCTGCCAGCTGCTCGTACAGCCGGGCATCACTGGATCGAGCCACCTGAGCGATCGGGCGATCTGCGTTATCCCGCATTTGCGCCAAATCACGATCAATAACGCTTTCAAGCAGGCTACGGTCAATCGCATGCATGGAGAGCATATCTTCAAGTTGATCACTCACCATAAGCGCATCAATTCCATGTCCTGAATTCTGTCCATCATGCCTCTGAATCAGTTGGTACAAGCGCTCCACGGATTCCTGAAGGCGTACAGCGCGCTGCAATGCCTCGGCAATTAGACTGATATTGACTGCGTCATCCGGCTCTGCTTGTTGCAAGGTTCGACCTCCCGGCAGCAGCACGACATCACCTTTATTTTGGGTGTAGTCGGTATAGATGCGATCGAGCACCTTTTGAAAGCCTGCGCGCCGATCATCAAGATGCGCCTGCTCCTTGCTGATGCCGGTCATCTCCTGCATCGCCTTCAGCGCCATCTGTTCAATGTTTTGCGGTAGTATCTGCAGATTTTTTTGGATGGACTCCACGCGATAGTAGTCAAAATTCTTGCGCACCTTCGGGGCGGAAGGCGAGACCCCATCATAAACACACTGTAAGAACACCTCTAGCCGCCTGAATAACTCAGCTTCTAACACTTGGTCATAAGGGATGCAGTACAGATGCCCACGATCACCCTTGGGCGAGAACAGTCCAATCCGCAAGCGGTTCTTATACTCAGAGGGCAGACCGAAGTTTTCCAGAACCTTGCGCTGCACAGCATTCACAAAGTGCAGCTGACTGACCCAATAATCCGGAATAGGGTGATTATCCATCTCATCCAAGTGCTGTTCATCCCGAGCAATATGAACCTTCATGGCACCCGAAAAGGGCGGTAGCGCACGATAATTACGCTCCGGCATCGGCAGGGGTTCGAGATTTTTCATTTTCCGTATAGCGTTATCATCCGACCTTGCGCGAATAAAACGCGCCTCGGCAGCCCATGCCTGGGTATAGCTGTCTGCGGTCACGCCCGAAGACTCCGGATTGATCGGGTCTGGCATAGTGACCTGCGTATCAATCAATGGCAGCGTGTAGTTGGCCAGCAAGACGTAGCCAGGGTGTTGCGGATTGGAGCTATTGACCGGCAACTTAAAATCACGCTGACCCACTTCGGCGCTACTGCGAAAAAATCGATCAATCGGTTGGTCGTTGCGCCATACCTGACCACCCGAGCGCCTGCTGCCGTGTGAAAAGAATTCGATAGCCATGGGGTGGAACTGTTTAAAAAGCTCCAGAGACTTTTGCTCACTACGCGCCACGGTGGGTACACCATCCGTTCGCCCAGTGAAGTGCAGATAATGCTCATGTAAAAGCTCAATCGGCTTTTTTACTTCATAAGGCGGCTGATGACCCATTAACGCGGCAGCAAGGCGTGTAGACACATAATAGGGACGGGATTCTTCTGATGATGGTTGGTGCATTTAAGCCACTCCTTAAACTGTAAAATTAAGATCTGATCGCTTTAATCGCTGCGCCATCTCTGTTCGGCTGATTCCCGGCATCATCTCGCTAACAGACTGAGCAGCAGCTTGCCAGGAGCTGGATTTCAACTCACCAGGCGCTGGCTTTGCACCAAGCCGCTCAAAAAAATCACTCAAGCGAATACCGGGATTGGACATTGCTTGCTCTATTTCTGCCTGATGACTGCCGGTTAATCCCTCAGGGGTTCGATTCAGTTTTTCTGATGCAGCGGGGGTCAGTCCCTGCTGTCCCGGCAGGGTTTCGCCGGACAGGGATTGAATATGACTCGATAATGTGGAAGGGCGACCTAACTGCTGGCGCTGCGCCACCGAAAGCCAGCGAGCATCTTCAGGCATCGCCTGCCCGGATGAAGGGGGTCTGATCGGCTTGCCGCTCACCGCAGACGCAGTCAGATCGCGCAAGATCTCCAGAATACCAGACTCATTACGACCCGCCCTGACACGCGTTGGCACCAAGGCAGTGTGACTGCCGTTCTCACCGATCAGGTCTTGCCCGGTGGCGTTTCGAATGCCGCGCTGCTGTGCGATGCGCACTGCAAGCGCCGCCAGACTGGGATCGTAAAGCGTTCCATCGGTTCGAGGGTAGGAGACCTGCCCTTTTGCCCAGGCATCGCACAGCTGATCATAAGCCTCTTTAACCGACAAACCATGCCTTGTTGCCTGCATCAAAAGGCTGGCGCAACCCGGGGGGCGAACGATCACCCGCTCATCACTGTAGTGCGTGGGTGGCGGTTGCTCCTGCCAAGCTCGCAGGAACGCCCCTTTAATGCGGCCTGGCGCTCCAAAAACCATGCCGACCATGCGATCAAAAGCTCTGCGACGCTCCGCACTAAAGGCGGCTTCCGGATGGAATACTAATTTCGATGGGTTGCCGAGCACCTCATTCAACACGTCAGGCACCCAAGCATGGGTTCGGATTCGATTAACTCTGGCTTCAGGGTTGACCATCTGTGCAATCGAGCGCACCTGAAATGCAATGCGCTCACCCTCATCATCAGGATCAGTGGCGACCACTATCTGGTCAGCCTCGGCAATGCGCTCCACAAACCCTTCCAAAATAGCCGGATTGACCGGTGACCATTCCAAGTCAAAAGGCTCCTTGCGCAAATCCATCAAGTGACCAAAGGTGGCTGCCCCCTTCCATTGCCAGCCATCAAATGCAGGATGCCCTGACAGGGCATCCGTGGCGGTTTTTATCATGTGTGGAGATTCCACAACCAGTACGGCTTTGGTCATTCCGAATACCCCACCTTAAAGGTCTGGCCCGTTACGATCCCTTGGACGCTCAAGCTCATCTACTCCGGGATCAGATGCGGGTTCCGAGCCATCAGGCTGGCGCGAATCCTCAAAACCTTCAAGCGCCTTTAAATCACGATCAGCAGCTTCTGGATCCATGGGTTGAGTTGGCTCTTCCGGCGCTTCGATGGTCGGAGCAACCTGGGGTTCTGCGGCGACTTCCGGCAGGGGAGGGAGTTGCGACTCATCCATACGAATAATATCAGAGCTTTCCGCAAGTTCTGATATGCCGGTCGCATCCAGGATCGCATTGAATTTTTCAGCCTGGCTGGCTTTAAGGCTGCGTTTTATGCCATCTTCATCATCACCTAGTTCAGACTGAGCTTTTGCCAGATCTGATCTAGGGTGAGAGTCAGCCCCGTCATCTTGATTAATCCGATCCAAGTCCTCAATCGTCTCACTCAGGGCGGCATCCATGGCGGCAGATGGTGAGTCCATGCTGGCTTCGTTGACAGCCTCTCGGAAACGATCAATGTCAATCACATTGCCCTTGGAACGGTTGATGCGATCATCTTCGGGCTGGCGCTCAGTGTCAGGATCTTCTGCATCTTGCTGTAGGCCTTCAGTGGAAGCGGCCTCCATCTCAGTAACCGGCTTTTTCTCATAAGCCTGAAAGGCTTCGGCAGGATCTTTCCCTTGATCCAAGGCCAGGTACCCAGCCAGAAATTGCTCGACAGAAGAAAATTCCGGATGACTCGCCACAAACTCGGTCAACTGCTGCGGGAGTGAGGCATAATCCTCATCAGACGGCATGAGTCTCAACATATCCTCGGGTGATTGAATCTGGTCTTTGTATGCACCGATAAATTTACCTAACTGCTCATTTACCTCTATTAACTTAAATTCACTCAAGGCGGTATCAACCTGTTGTTTTAAGTTCATGCCAGTATCAGCAGTTGTCTCTGCGCCCTCGGGCTTGCTTTCTGGCTCCTGACCAGGCTCTTTACCGGGTTCGCTACCGGCATCCGCAGACAAGCTAACGGCTTGTTGATCATCCGGGGAGGCGACCTTGGTACCCATTAGGCTGCCGCCCATGGACACAAATACACGCCCTAACAGTCGCCCGATCATTTTTAAAAGGCTAAAACCCACTATCGCAATGGCTTTTCCTGCAGCAGAGCCAAAGTCTGCAACCCTGCCAGCCCCCTGCGTAAACTTGTCCCAGACTTTTTCTGGCTCCTTTTGATACTTCAGTCCTTTATTGTGCATCTGGCCAACCTGCTTGATCGCGGCAGCTTGGCGGCCTGATTTATTGCCCCGAATGCTCTGGGCTTGATGCTCTTTGATCGCCTCTTCTTTAAGGGCGCGCTCACGCTCCTGAGCCTCTGCTTGTTGCAGCTGCTCTTGCTTGGCAATTTCTTCTTCTGTCAGTGTTTTGCTGACGTCATCTGCTGCTTGCTTGCTCATGGCAAAACCCTCGCTATTTCAATGATCAGCCTGCACCAAATCAGTACGCATCTGCATGAAAACAGGCTTTTGCCACTGTATAGCCAAGGTTTTTTTACTTGGTATCTCAAGGGGCAAACCTTCTCTGGGGTGGTTCTGATCGCCAGCAAAAACCCAAGAAATTTTATTGTGGCTAGGATAGGGGAATCCCTTATTGATTGGGTGTAGCCCGACCAATCCGAGTAAAGGGAAAACCATTCAATCGAGTAAAGAACTGGGCTCTTTGATCAAGAAGCGAGGATTATCATCATGGCCAACACCAATCAGAATACTGATACCCAAAAGTCGGAGCGTCAGAAGCTTAATTTTTTCGTCAAAGACGTTCATTCTCCCGATCCTAACGATCCATCAAAAAACTACTTTGATGCAGTTTTTTATGGTGAGGAGAATAACCCCGATGCACAGGTATTTCGTGTCCGAATGAACATGAATGCTATTTCCATGGAGCAGCGCAAAGTCTATGCTTCCAAGGCAAAGCATCGCGGCCCTTGCACTGCCTACATCAAGGCCGAGGAAGCGAAAAAGTACAAAGGCGTGGCTTTTTCAGCTGACAACTCGATTTGGAACGCAGAGGATGGATGCTTCGAAGTACGTTACTTGTTGCGCCTCGGGAGCGATCCAGTAAGTGTGGTTACCGGCCCTGCGGTTGCCCAGATATCCCCAGACAAGACCAACGACAATCGACTCAGGATCTGGAACCTCCATTTTCTTCAAGATGCAGTGCCCGTTGATAACCCGAGCGTAGTTGATGATCTTTGCGCAAAGGCAGATGAACATTTTAGCCGCCGCACCCATATACCAAGAACGGATTATATAGATCCCAAAACAAATCAAAATTATGGCGAGATCATTGTGCATGGTCAAAAGTCTTTTGGCGTGATTTTGGTTGCACAGGACGCGCAGGGTCAGGTGCTCAGCATTATGAAGGGCAATCAAGATGATCCTGCGCAAAGGACTTCTTTCATCATGCAGAACAGGACACCAAAAAGTGATTCTGAATGGCCTGAGCATTACACAGACGAAAGAAAGTACAGAAAGTCCAATGGCTCTTATGCAAAAGATAAAAATGGCGGCCTTATCCTCAACACGCTCCCCATTGATGGTCAGTATCTAGCTGGAATGATTGAAGATTTCAAAAAAGAAATGAACCAAACATTCGGCAATGGGATTCGCGTTTTGGCTATTCCGGTTGTCTCTTACCCAGGCAGTCAGACAGCTCCCCCTCTGAGCAAAAAACCCTTTGATCGTGATGCTTCGGGTCCATTTGAACCTATCGAAGCAATATACAAAGGCGGTGGTTACACCTGTCGCTCTGTAACTGATCTGCCTGTCGATCAAAACAACCAAGTTCTAATTGGCGGTAAAGTCGACTCAGCCTTTTTCGGCCTGGTGCCCATCGATGCCACTTGTCGCAAGACCCAGGATCAAGTGGAAGGCTTGCAGAGCTATATTAATGGTTCCAACCTCACGGTCAGTTATCCGCTCAAAGATGAGCAGGGTCTGATCAAGCACCCGATTGAGTGCGTTAAAGGTCCGGACGGTCAGCCCCTGCAATTACATCCGGCTCTGCGTGGTCTGGTTGTGGCGCGA
Organism: Marinospirillum sp.; assembly: GCF_014859565.1. The sequence goes on from NZ_JACUUA010000021.1 coordinate 21,503, forward strand.
GATCGTACCGGCAATTATACAGTGGCCGGCTATCAGCAGACTTTTGCTGCACAGCAGAAGCAGGCTGAAGCTGAGGCGAAAGCTCAACAACAGGCTGTTGCGCAGCAACCAGCCACTCAGGCGCCCCAACAGCCCTACAATCCGGCACTGGATCATGCTGCTGCCAATGTTGCACCGCTTGATCCTAATGAAATGCTGAATCAGCTCGATCAGGCTGCCGCTGGCTCTGCAAGGGAGCAGGCTGCTGCTGCACCCATGCAGGGTGAGCATCTCCCAGCTCAAGCTCCTGCAGCGCAGCGCCCTGTTTATAACAATGCTGGCCCTGGTGCCTGATTGGCATGTCTGATGCAAAAGGCCACCTTTCGGTGGCCTTTTCTTTTGGATGCCTTGTATTGATCCGCCTCCTGAGTCCGGGCAGAAGATCAGTTCTCCGCTGCTTCTGACAGCATCTCCATGAATGCCTCCAGGTCGCTCAATTCGCCACGCTCCTGCTCAAAACCTTTCGCAGTAAAGCGCCAGACCGCATCAATTACATCCTCTCGCCGCTTTTCTTCAGGAATATCCTCAACGACCCGCAAAAAGAGACGAGCCTCTTGAATGGGTTCGTCCGGCTCCTCGCCATGATCCTGATCGGTTTGATAGCTGACTGAGGCATACACATGATCGCGAACCTTGAATGAATCAAGAACAATGGATTGAGGGAGATCCTTGAAGGACGTAATCACGCCTAGCTCCTCACCTTCTTCCAGAAGCCTGTGCAGCAGAGTATTCAAAACATTGTAAGTCATATTCATCGGACACCTCCGCAGTGCCTTGTTTTAAAGGTATGGGCTCCTGATGAAATCGTACAGGTATTCCCGTTTTGTACCATGTAGACAGAGTAAGCCCAAAGGGCTGACACCTGCAACCCCCTTTTTTGCAGATTATAGATATAGGAATACTTGAATGGCTCGCGAATCACTGAAGGATAATGCTGAAACGTACCGCTCGGCATATTCCACAGCCTACCAAATTGGCTTAAATGTCCGAAGGTATCTGCATATTTACTTCTGGACGCTGGCCGCATTTATGGTGCTGCTGCCCCAGTACCCTATTCTCTGGACGCTGCTCACCATCGTTACAGCCATTATCGGCACCAATCGCAATATACGTGATGAAAGCGGCTTTGGACGGGGTCGAGGGCCTTACTTAAAACCGGTCTCCAACGCCAAAAAAATGTTTGTGGATGAGGAATGGCACATCATTGACGCCCCTCCCGATAAGGGCGGTGATGGCGATTGGGCTTTTGGTAATAACCGCTTCACCATGGAAGAGGTGTATGCCAATGATGATAAGGCGCGTCGCCACATCCTGCTGTTTGGCACCACCGGTTCCGGTAAAACCGTATCGCTGATGGGTCTGATGTATCAGGCCATCGTGTCTGGATCAGGCCTGATTTTTGTGGATGGTAAATCCGACCCCAAAACCTGGTTTGAACTGTATGCCTGTGCCGCTCTGTGCGGGCGCGTTGAGGACCTGCTGGTTCTGAACTTCGTGGTCGGTGCCACCGCTGACGTTGAATTTGCCTTTGATCTGAATGAGGAGCGCGAAGAGTGGGAGGAATTTCGTGCCATTGAGTCGAACACCTACAACCTGTTTGGCACCGGTACTGCCGACACCTTGTTTGAGCTAGGCACCGCACTGCTTGGTAATGAAGGAGGCGGGGGTGACAACAAGATGTGGCAGGATCGTGCAGAAGCTCTGCTGCGCACCCTGATGAAGGCTCTTTGCGCATTGCGTGACGAAGGCTGGATACAAACTTCTGTTCAAGCGCTGCGTGATCACATGGTGCTTGAAAAGCTCGAAGCTCTTGAAAAGGATGACCGGGTGCCGGAGTTTGCCCGTGACCAGATTAAAGGCTATCTGGATGAACTGCCTGGCTTTAGGGATGCAGCCAAAGAAAAAGATCCAGGTAAGCGCGTACAGTTAATGGAGCAACCCAACAAACAGCACGGTTTTCTCACTATGCAGTTCACCGGCCTGTTTGCCATGTTGACCGGTACCTATGCTCACGTTTGTGACGTGACCTACTCTGATATTAACTTCCCGGACGTTGTGTACAACCGGCGCATCCTGATGGTGATGTTGCCCGCCCTGGAAAAATCACCAAGCTCTCTATCCTCATTAGGCAGGATGGCCGTAGCCGGTATCAAGTCAGCCCTCTCACAAGCTATCTCGGGACGACTGTCTGGCTCCAAAAAATCCATCGTTGATCGCCGCCCAACCAATGCTCCCCGAGCGCTCCTCTGCATCATGGACGAATACGGCTCCTATGCCGTTGAAGGGTTTGGTGATGTGGTGGCGCAGGCGCGCTCACTAGGCGTATCAGCCATCTTTGCCGGTCAGGAATATGCCGGCTTTAAAAAAGCCGGTGACAATGAAGCTCAGCGCATTCTCTCCAACACCGGTATCAAGATTTTTCTGAAAAACGAGGACTGGGAAACCGCTGATGTTGCCTCCAAGCGATTGGGTGAAATCGAGGTTTTAAAAACCACCGGTAAAACAACAAACCAGCAGGGCAGGGAGATCAATTCCGACCCATCCTATCAGAGCGTTGCTCGTTTGAGTGTGTCGGATTTATCCAACCTGTCAGAAGGTCAGGGCATATTGATCTACAACAATTTCTATGTGCCCATTGCCATGCCTTACGTGAAGATCCCGGAAACCAAAAATGCCCAGCGCATGGATATGGTTCCTCTGCCAGGCTCAATCTTCCCGGATCGCGCCAAAGCCCGCTCCGACCGCCTTGAAATTATCAAAGAGATGGAGCAGTCCTCTCTTCCCATCAATGTCATTGAATTCCTGGATCGTCAGCGCAAAAAGGCTGCAGAAGCTGAGCAGCGCGAACCGATTGAACTGGCTACCACGCTGATGACTGAGTACATTCAGGGTGAAGTCATGATCTCTCGCCAGAATCTGGATAGTCGCGCCATTGTTCAGCCCTTTACCGGTCACGACCTACCTGGCATCATCAAGTGCGCAATGCCGGATAAAGATCAAGAGAACGAAGAGTTTAAAAACCCGCTGGTGCGTGCCGACAAGGCTGAGCTCAATATGCCTATACAGTCGCCACCGGGATCAAAGGATGGCAAGACCAAAGCCGGAGTCGATGATGAATCCGACCAGTCGGGCGCTTCTGGTGACTCCGATGAAACCGACCTTCCGCCGAAGGCAATTCCATCAAGCGAAGCTGAATCAGAGCCTCAGGATTCTGAATCAGGCTTGTTTGATGAGCACATTGATCACGCCGAGCCCTCTAATCAAACAACACCCTCTGAGTCAGCTTCAAGCAAAACGACCGCCACTGATAATGAATCTCTCGGTGAAGAAGATGATGACGAGTCATCTGCCGTTGACATGTACCAGGAGCGAGATGAGCAGGGCAGCCAGACCGGGTCAACCGATCAGCCATCGCACGTAAAAGTGGAAGAGCCGCTCATTCCGCCTCCAATCGATGGCGGTTTCGATCCTTTTGCAGGGAAGGCTGAACCTATAACAGATCATGAGGCGCAGCGGCACAGTGACATTGCCAGTCTGGCTGAAGATATGGAGGAGGGGATGGCATCTATCGAGAATTCACCCAAGGTCAATCGAGAAGGGCAGGGTGTATGGGACTTTGTTGAAGATGAAAGCCCGCTGCAAAAGGCCAACATGGCTGCAGACAGTCTGCTGAGCAGTATTGTCAGTCGTCAATCTCCCCCTCATGTAGCGGAATTCAAAACGCAGAACAATAATGATGGTGACTCAAAGGCGGCGCAGCCAGCACCATTTAATATCAGCGTTAAGCCATCCGATGGTCGTAAGCGTCGCGGTCGCACTGACTATAAGTTAAATCTTGGTCATAAAAAGACTCAAGAGGATGATTCTGAAGGATCACGCGAAGCGTCCAGCGTCACAAGCCAGACTCGTGTAGCTCAGCCTCCGCCCACGCCCATAACGAGCACCATTTCGGCAGATGGGCATGAAGCACGACCGGTGGTCATGCCTTTTGCTGACAGCACTTCTGATGATGCTTTAAGTGCCAGCAATGCTTTTGACCCTGATGATTCGATGAAAAAGGTAAACCCCTTTACTGATCCATCGCCAGTCACGACCGAAGATCAGTTGCCCAGACCCACTGAAAGCGACACAGATTCCGATGATGGTGATGACTCAGGAGGCGCTGCTGTGACCGACCTGATCTGGTAAAGCAAGGCACAGAACTGCAACAAAGCGCCGAAAGGCGCTTTGTTGTTTGTTGGTAGGAGGTGCAGATTGGTCGAGGCTGCCGGTCTCCTTCAGGCAGCAGGAGCTGCCTCATGATTGACCATAGATTCGGCTTCGACCTCATCATCCGGGTCATCTTCATCCGCCTCAATGTCCCTCTGCAGCTGTACTTTAGTCTCCATGTAGTCGTTGTACCATTCACGATCCATTGGATTGCCTGCAAAGGCCATACCATGATGTTTAATCAGGTGCGCCATCAGCTCCTCTACAGTCTTGTTGGGCTTCAGGTAGGCTGACATGAATCGCTTGTTGCTGGACTCCTGCTCAAAATCACCGCTATTCAAAAATTCTTTGAGCTTTTTATCCTTGATCAGCGCCTGATTATATTTCTTGATGCCTGATATAATGATGCGCACACCACCACTAGAGCGCTGATGCTGCAGGATCACGCCCGAGCCAACCTCATTGGATTTATGCTTGTTACTGCTGTCCTCAAAGGTTGCTGCATACGCCTGGCGGCTGTACAGCACCGCTTGATCAGGTCGCTCGGACACCAGATTCCGGTAATAATCGGCAGCAGTCTGACTGTCATTGATTGAAAATGAGGTTTTTTTCACGGCCATTTGCAACTCAGTCACACTCCAGTGCGATGGCATGATCACACCCAGGTGCTTGTAGCCCTTCTTATCGGTATAAGCACCGATCCGTCCTGCACCCATGGAATTGGCCTTGCTGTGCGCTTTGAACAGGTTGCCGGTTAAAACAACACGCTGTGCTTTGAAGGTTTGCTGCTCTTGAGCGTCCGCATCAAAAATCATGTCAATCATCTCGCTGCTGGCGATTTCGGACTGGATATTGGTTCCGGTATCACCATCCAGCGCTGTCAGCAGCTGATTCAATGAGATGTCGATCGCGCCCACCTCAGGATCCGTAGAATAAAACCGGAGATTCCACGAACCTAAATGACTCGGATCATTGGCCGGCTGTATCCCGCCCAACAGCAATGTTGTACTGCTGTTGGTGTAGCGCGTGTTATCAAGAGGGTAGTCCTGAACCACCATGCCCGGTGCAAGCATCTCGGCAATGGATTCAACCCGATTAAACAGATCACTGTTTTTCTGGAAGATCTTTACTGCCGCCTCATGTTTCTTGCTTGGATAAGTCGTGTGCTCATTCGCGTTCATCAGGTTGTTCAGGAAGTGCCGGCGCTTATCCTGGTTATCCCACTCAACATCTGGATAGAGCTTGCGCAGCCGCTGCACCTCTTGACCGACCATCTTGGCAGCAATAGCGCCAATGACATGCTTTAATGGCTTGCAGTCAGCATCACCGCGAGCCATGGCTTTGCTGCGTGTTTCCGCAATCGTCTTGTGTACGGTCTCAGGATGAACTGGGTGATAGGGCACTTCATACTCAATCACCTCGGCATCAACGCCGCTCTGGAAAGATGAAGTTCCAGTGGCTGGCTCAATCATAAAGCTTTCCACAGTCTCTGCACGCAAATCCAAAACATGGGAGCGCAGCGGATTGCGCCCCTCGGATTCTAGTTGCTGCAGGTTTTCACGGAAACGGTTTTCAAATTGGTCGTACAGCTCCTCCTGTTTGGCAACCGGTAGGGCAACCATGCGTCCGGTAAAGCGACGCGCTAACCCAGTATTCGCGCCAGCCAGTTTATATCCAGCTTGATTCTCGATTTCTTGTTCCACATTGAAGTTCAGCTTACGAAGCATCCGGTAACCATCTTCGCGCTCAGTCAGCACTTCAAGCACTGCCAGGTCGCCCACCTCGTTGAACAGGTCTTCACCCAAGCCCTCTAAATCCACGTTACGGTCGCCCGTGGTTGATGCGTTCAATCCGGCCAGTTTGCGAATCAAATTGGCAACAGGGCGCTTGGCACCCGGCATCGGAGAGGCCAGGAAGGTGAAGTGGGGGCGAGTACCTTCCACGGCACCGGTGCGGTCAATGCGCCCCATAGCCTGCACCACCTTGTTCGGATCAAGTGGTGGATCCAGAAAAAGCATGCTGCGCTCACGCTGATCCTTGAATTTGGTGGAGGCATGCATGGAAAAACCGGTGAATATTGACCGATTGCCAATCAGTACATCGGCTTCCCCGCTATTGAATTGACTGATGGCAAGAGACTTGTCCATATCCTCCTTGCTGCGCTTGAAGAATATCGGATCACCCTTGACGCTGTAGTCTAAGCCGATCTGGCGACCGGTGCCCTCGACCACATTGAGTCCTGCCTCGGTCAGCTTATGGCGAATCCAGTCCACCGGTGAAATCGGCAGATCCTCGGGAAACTCCTTGATCAACTCCTCTGTTTCAAAAAAAGCAATCGCCATGCGTTCAACTTTCTTTTCTTCAGAGTCATCAGTATCCGAGGGGAGTTCATCGTTGAGCCAGCGGGTTCGCATGTCCTCAATATCAAAAAGACTAGCCTCTTCGACATTGCCATAGCGATCCATGCGCTTGACGGTAACCAACTTGGGCAGATAACGCATCATGTAGCTTTGAAAGCTGGCCTTGGTGCGCAACTGATCCGTACTGCGACCCTCATTGGATGCCTCAGCCATCTCAATGGCCTGCAGCTCCGTGATAAAGGCTTCCATGGTAGAGTCAACAGCAATAAAAGGTTTTCTGCCTTTTTTGTGCTCATCAATCGCTTTGTCTACCGCATGCGCAGAAAGCGTGATGTAGTTCATCAGTTTTTCAAACTGCCACATGCGTGAAGCAAACATGATGGAGTCAACCGACCAGCCCTGAGCTTTTTGCCGTTCTTCTTCTGGCATCCGCTCAATTTCCTGGGCGATTGCCTTGTTTTCCTTTTGTGCGGTTTCTTGTGTCTGACCGGATAAAAACAGAAACATGTCGTAAACGCGGGACATTTTATCGCCAATATCTCGCAGATTCAGATCATGCTTTTCTGAATACTCAGGCACCACCTCTAGCTCCGGCAGATAATTAACGGGATGTGCCCTGGCAATATACTCACCATCAGCCAGCATAGTGGCTGCAGCCTCTTGAGCCGCAATCCCGCCCTGCGTAATGGTCTCAATAACCTCTTCGGGACTGGTGCCTGCAGCCAGGCTGGTCTTGTAAGCATAAACCCCCATGTTCTTTGGGTTTTTCGACCAGGTGGCTGATGCATACATCGCACCTTGCGCCACATCCAGTGCAGCGGCCATGTTGTTTCCAGTATTCGTGCCAGCGCCAGCCGCATTATGAGATTCATCCATAATAACCAAGCTGCCCCATGCCGCTTGCAGCAGCCACTGTGCCTTGTGGCTTTTCTCCATAGGGCGGTTAAACTGTGAGTAGGTGGAGAAGATGGCGTTATATTCACCTAAATCACTCGAATTACGAATCGCTTTAAATTCTGAAGACTTAATGCCGCGCCAGACCACCTCGCGATCCGCCTGATCCTTGACTTTGGCATCGTGGTTCGTAATCAATGGCTTAATACGATCAAACTCGCCAATATCTTTAAGATCGCGCACCATATCCTCAAACAGGCCTGCTGTCTCAGTCAGGAATACAGGTCGAATGCCGTTCTTTGATGCCCAGGAAATCATGGTGGCAACAATGCGCCCTTTGCCAACCCCTGTTTTGTCGCCCAGCACGATGCCGCGCCCTGTGCGCGCCTTGTCAATCGCCATCGCCACAGCGTCAGCCTGCTCGGCACTCAGAACCTGACTCAAGTGCTCGTGCGTCCATCCAAGCTCAGCAGCCACAAAATCATCAATATCACCGTGCTTACGCTTTAGTTTGCGCAGTGTTTTTTGAATCGGAGCCGCCAAATTGGCAGGCACCAGCTTTTCGAGCGACTTTAACTTGGAAGCCGGAACATAAGGCACCATCTTGTCTTCAAAGCCGATTTCTTTATCATCAGCAGGCTCCGACACCTCTTGAGGTTGCTCGACAGGCGCAGGAGGTGCATCTTCAGCAATCTCCGGCAAATCCTCGGCAGCCACTTCCTCTGGCTCGGGATCTTCCGTTACAGGTGCTGCAGACTCCTCTGGCTCAGCCTCGTCCAGATCAACTGCTTCAGACGGGTCTTCCTTAGAACGATCTTCTTCAGGGAGCGCCATACCGGTTAAAGGATCAACCTGTTTTTGAGAATCCTTAGGATCGGACTGTCCGGGTGTGCGTGTGGATTTTTCACTCTGCTCAGGCATCCCCGGTATATTGAGATCAAGTTCACCCATGCTGATTGACCATTGATCTAACAGGTCTCTCATCTCGTCCATGGAGTGAATTGTCGGCAACTGCTCTTCAAAGCGCACATCGCCTAAATCTTCACGGCGCCCATTGATTGCAATGATGTGCAGCGGCCATGCGGCACCCTGCTGCTTATACAGGTCACCTGATACCCAGGCTTCACCCACAACCTCGTAGGTATCATGGATCATCTGCCGGAAGCGATTGGACTTACTGGACATCTGACCTGGCTCGTACTTCATTGGTGATTCCGCACCCAGAATGATAAAGGCCTTACCGTCATCTTTCATGGCATCCAGGTGCTTCAGGGTGATCCAATGATCCTGGCGACTCAAATCCATGCGCGCCTTGCTGTTCAGGATGTTGTAATAAGTCAGTCCTTTGGCTCCTTTGCGATGCTCATCAGGCAACTGTCCAAAAGGAGGATTCATGACGATCACATCCTGGCTGCGCGCCTTTACTGCCGTGGTATCAATGGCATTACCATGAATGGCATTGATGCCCTGAGCTTTCAGTCGAGCAACGCGACTGGCATCCAGCTCAATCCCGCTGATGTTTTTGGGATCAACCAGCGTCAGTAGGGCGCCGTTACCCATGGTGGGCTCCCAAACGCTGCGCGAATCACCCGGCTTAATGCCCAGTGTTTTCTGAGCCAGCAATCCCATGTGAAGCGGGGTTGAAAACTGCATCAACGTCTGACTTTCACCTGTGCGGATATCCATTTTGGGGAGCGTGGAGACCAGCGCGGTAATGCGGGCCTCTGCAAGAGAAGGATCATACTGACCATCGCTGATCGCAGTTGAGGCTAATTCACGGGCTGCACGAACCGCCGCTGCCTCCAGGTTTTCCTGAAGATCGCGCATACTGAAGTTGGTAATTTCGCGGCTGAACAATGAAGGGGCTATGCCGGTATAGCGCGAGGCCAAATCAATCATTGCCTGATCGTCTATGGGTGCAATTGAGGTATCACCCTGTAGCGCACGCTTGGCACGCGATAGCAGCCCTTTCACCATGGCATCCTGCATGGGGCCAAAATCCACCTTATCAAAGTCAATGACAGGGCTGGCCTGGGTGTAATCAACACCGCGTGGTCGCTCAATATCTGCCAGGCTGACTTCGGTCAGGTTGATCATCGGGAATTGGGCTTCAAAGGCCTCATAGGACGGAATCTCTTCCACGCTATGACAGAAGACTGTCAGCTGGCCGTTGTTATCCATAACCGTCATACCAAGCGCTTCAAGCTGGGTACGGAAGGTCTGAAGTATCCCTTGATCTGCTTCAATCAGAGGCAGAGATTCAGCTCCACCCTGCGCTTGGTATGCCGGATCTGTTTCACGAAGCGCCAGGCGCATACCATAAGCGCTGAGGTCAATCCATGCCAGGCGCTCATCATCTTGAATGAGCGCATTTTCTGAAACCTCGGAATGCGGCTCAACATCAACGGTTGTGCCGAGATCTTCTTCAGGATCAACATCAAGAGAAGACTGCTGCGCTTGCGCTTGCTGTTGTTCCGCCTCTGCCGGCGCTACAGGTGCACCCTGTGGTGCCGGTTCAGCAACAGGTTCTGCGATGGGTTCGTATGCCTCAAGCAGAATGCTCGCGTCTTCAGCTGTTACCCAGCCATTAGCCAGCGCCCATCGAACCGCATCATCATCAGCCAACACTTCACTCAGCTCGGCCTGAATGACACCGCTCTCGCTACCGAACAAGGTCAGCATCTGCATCTGATTTGGTAAAGCCATCATTGAACTGAAGGTCACACCGGTATCATCAATTGAAATACTGGCAGGGTTACCTGCCTGCATCTCCTGCAGTCGAGGCATCCAGCGATCTAGCGCCTCAGGCGATCCGATGATTTTAGGATAAGCCGCACCATTGCTGGTGGTTATCACAAGCTTTAAGCCTTTGGGTAGGTTGGTCCATGCTACTTTCATGGGTGACTCCAGATTCGAATATTGAACTTGTGCAAGGTTATAGCCACAGCCTGAATACTTGGTTGCGGCATTTTTGATTAGCGTGGCCGGCACCCGAACCCATGGCGTCGGTAGGACTGGTCGGCCTTACGCTCAAAATCAATCATGCTCGGAAGCTCGACATGAGGCAGCTCTTGAAGATAAGGGCTTGGCTTGTAACTCACTCGCTGATACCCCAAAAACAAGTCATCAGCATGATGCAGGCGACACACTTCCTTGGCACGAGTGAGCGCCACATAAGACAGTCGGCGCTCTTCCTCTGGGTTTTCTATGATCTTCTCTTCGCCTCGGGCATAGGGCATCAGTCCATCGGAGTAACCGGCCAGATGCACGAAACGCCACTCAAGACCCTTCGCCTTGTGGATTGTTGATAAGGTGACCTGATTGCCGCTGCTTCCCGAATCGGGCTCTTCAAGCAGCGCACGGGAAACCGCTTGCCAAGGATTGGCCAGCACATCAGGCGTGGCATTGTCTAAGCCAGTCGAGATCCACTCCTGCAAAGTGTCGATGCGATTAAGACGGGCATCGAGCGTTTCCTTGGATTCGCCCTGGAAAGTCTGGCTGAACAGAGATGAGCGATTGACCAGCGCATCCCTCAGTTCAGAGGGGCCGTATTCACGCAGGTGATCAACCTGGTCGGCCAGTTGAGTCATCACAGCTTGAACGGCTTTACCGGGGAACATCCGGCCAGCATCCAGAAGACTGCCTGAAAACTCTTGCTCGGCCATCAGGCAAAGCTTCTCAAAGCTTTTTTGCCCCAACCCTTTCAGTCCCTCGGTAATAACCTGAAGGGCAGATTGATCGCGAGGGTTCGTGACCAAGCGCGCCAGCGACAACATCAAGCGAATCTCTTTTTTCTCCATGATCTTCATGCCGCCATAAACTTCAAAAGGAATACCTGCCTTGGCAAGATGCGGCTGCAGCAGCTCCAGAATCTGGTTGGTGCGGGAGAGGATGGCAATGTCTGAATAGGACATACCCAGATTGCGCACGGCATCCTGGATCTCCTCAACAATGACCTCGGCCATCATGTCGCCATTGCGATGCTTGGCCAGTAGTGGGGGAGGCCCATTGTCATTTTGCGAAAAAGGCTGTTTCTCCATTCGATTCAGGTTGCAGGCGATATGCTGGGATGCAGCAGCTACCAGCGGCTGGGAAGATCGGAAGTTTTCTTCAAGCTTCAGCACCTTGGGTTGGAAATCCCTGACAAAGTCCTGCAGGTTTTCAGGATGAGCCCCGCGCCAGCTGTACAGTGACTGATCATCATCACCCACGAACACGATGTTGTTGTGGTGCTGAGCGATCGCCTTGATCAGGCGGTATTGAGCTTGGTTGGTATCCTGGGTTTCATCCACTGTGATGTATGGGTAACGCCTTCCTGCATCCCTTGAGAGATCGGCATTGGTCTCCAGGGCGCGAACAGGCAGCGTTAAAAGATCGTTGAAGTCGCATACATTCTGTTCGGCCTTGAGCTTCTCGAAGACAGAAAAAGCCTTCCAGAACCAGTTCATCTGGCGCTGATCTGCGATGCCGTAGCGGCTGAAGTGATCGGTAAACGGCTGGGCAGCAGTTCGCATGCCTGCGGAATAACCCTCTTGCGCCAGCAAGGAATAGGTTCGCAGCCAGCCTTTCAGATCAAGGCTGGCGATCTTTTGGTTATCTACATTGAACATCTCCCGGAGCATCCGAACAAAAAGATTCTTTTGGTCTTTTTCATCCAGCACGGTGTGGTCGGGTAGGCGACCGCACTCCTGAGGGTATGCCCGGATGAACTGATCCCCGAAGGCGTGAAAGGTGCGAATCTGCATTCGATCTGAGAGGGCATTCCCCACCAGACCATCCAGACGATTGCGCATTTCCTCGGCTGCTTTTTTGCTGAAGGTCAGCATCAGGTGGTGTTCAGGAATCACCCCCTCATCAATCATTCGGCCTGCCCGAGTCACAATCGAGGCGGTTTTGCCGGAGCCTGCTCCGGCCAGCACCAAAAGTGGGCCATCTTCATGATGCACCACAGCAAGCTGCGGTGCGGTCATGGTCAGACCAAGAGCTTCAGGATTTGGA
>NZ_JACUUA010000181.1 GCF_014859565.1 Marinospirillum sp.
ACTGGTAAGCCGGAGCCAACACCCATAAAACTAATGCCAGACATAATTTAATCCTCTTTATCTGTTCGGCTCAGGAAACCTGAGTGGAGAAAAACTGAGTTTCACCATCCATCAGTCGTGCTTTTAAAGCCAGCACTTCTTCTGATGGATACTGCCGGATGACTTCGTCAGTTTTGGTATTCATGACACGCACAACCAAGTCTTCGGTCTTATCATTAAGCTCGAACTTCAGTGCACGATTCTGAGAGTACAAAGCGCTGTTAATCTCATCCAGCATGTCTCTAAGCTCTTCTGCAGAGAGAGGCTTAATACTCGTCTGATCTTGTTGTTGCTCTTTAGACTCAGCTGCATGCTCTTTGGCTTGTTCGAGCTGGAGCAATTTGGCTTCCAATGTGGCTGCGGCTGATTTTTCAGCCTCATCAACAGGCCGCTCTGAAACTGAATTGCCAGTGGTTTTGTTTACCTGGCTTCCAGGTAGATTGGCCGCGCTGGCCGTTGAAACATGGCTGGGATTAAGAATTTCTGAGGTCATAACCTTTGCCTCGTTACCTAACTGGTTTTGTTAAGCATAGCTATCGGCAGCAAAAGCAACAACTTTAGAGTATTGATCAAAATTTAGACAAAAAAACGCCGGGAAATCCCGGCGTTCTGAGGGTTAAGCAGTAAGTAATGCTTACAGCAGACCCAGCACCACCTGAGAGGAAGCGTTCGCCTGACCCAGAGCAGCAACACCCGCCTGCTGCAGAACCTGCTGTTTGGCCAGGTTAGAGGTTTCAGCAGCGAAGTCAGCATCCTGAACACGGCTACGAGAAGCTTGCAGGTTTTCAGAGTAAATCTGGTTACCGGAGATAACGGCTTCAAAGCGGTTCATCACCGCACCGAAGGTGGCGCGTTCAGTGGAGATGCCGTCAATCATGTTACGAGTCAGGCTGATAGCAGACTGAGCAGCAGTTTGAGTGGTGATGTCGATGGTTGCAGTGCCGTCCAGACCGCCAGCGGTGATCAGTGCCAGAGCAGTGCCACCTTTGACATTTGCACTCAAAACACCAGCCAAACCACCGGATAGGCCAGCGTTAACCTGGTAAGCAGAATCATTGTCAAAACCAACCTGCATGGTTAAAGATTCAGCAGAAGCATTCAGCAGTTTCTGACCATTGAACTCGGTGGTTTCGATGATGCGGGTAATTTCTTGAGTCAGCTGGTCAACTTCTTTCTGTAAACCACCACGGGCTGCGGTGTTGTATGTACCGTTGGCGGACTGGATGGCCAGTTCGTTGATACGCTGCAGGTTGGAGGTGATCTGATCCAGTGCACCTTCCGCAGTTTGAGCCAGAGAGATGCCATCACCCGCATTACGAGTAGCCATGTTAAGGCCACGAATATCCTTGGTTTGCGCCTGAGCCAAGTACAGGCCACCAGCATCATCTTTGGCAGAGTTGATGCGCAAACCAGTAGACAGACGGTTAAAAGTCTGTGATTGCTGAGCCTGAGTGTTGGCCAGGTTACGGGCGCCATTCAGTGCAGAAACGTTAGTGTTGATTACTAGAGACATGGTAGAACTCCTTAAACTTAAGAAAGTATGTCCGGGGACAATGAGCTTATCGGCGAATGAGGAAAATGCTTTAGGTTTTTTTTGTGCTTTTTTAAAAAACTACTCAAATACTTGTTCCAGCCACAATTCAACACGTTCAGGTTTGATTTCATCCATCGTTTCAGCCAGCAAAACCTTTTCCAGTGGGTCGCTGATTTTGCTGTAGAGCTTCGGATCTGTCACCAGCCAGCCAGTCAGGCTGTCTTGTAAATTTTGCCAAGCTTCAAGATCCAGTGTGCTGGTCAGAAGTGCCCACTGCTTGATTTGTGTATAAGTAGCAAGATCCTTGATACAGGCCACATGAGCATCCGGGTTACCGCTATAAATACAGAGGTCAGGATGTAAACGTGCAACTTCTGTAGCCGACAGAGGCAGAGTCTGCCCGCCACTCAGAAAGCCATAACGCTGGATCTGCAGCCATTCTTTTTTCTCACCTTCTTGTAAAAAGCCTGAGATTTTTTTTGTGATCTGAGTGTGACGGGGTGATGGATCGAAAATACAAGCTAATACTCTGGGGCGTTGGTGATGGGTGAAATGCCATTTACCTGCAAGAAGTATATCAGCCTCCAAGCCTGAATCACGTAAAGCAAGGTTGGCATTGAATGCCGGATCAGTGATGAGCAGGTTAAACCAGCGTTGTTTGAATAGAGTGCGGTCTGTACCGGCTACTTGCAGGTAGTTGTTTCTTCCGGTTAGTGCAACAGAGCTCAGCGGTGACCAGATGAGTTTGTGGCCTGCAATGCACATTCTGATTTGTAGGTCGTTGACAGCCAGTCGGGTTTTGAATTCAGGATCCAGCATTCCGATTTCGTTATACTTTTTCCGCTTGATGGCGAGGCAGGCCGGGTGGAGTGCATTAAAACTCTGCTCACACCAGGCGCGGGGCAAGCCAGTGACCTCCTGCTCAAGAAAAAAGTCACTGTATAGATCACCAATTAGTCCATCCTTGCCGAGTATCTGCCCGGCACTGACAATAGTGGCTTTTGAAGAAACCAGTCGGGGTGCTGCCATGGCTACATCAGGCCGCTGCAGCTGATCCAGCAGTGTTTCCAACCAGTTGCTCTGAACAAAGCGCAACTGGCTGGAAGCCAATACAAACACATCTGAGCTGGACGCGGAGATCAGTCTCTGTAAAGCATCGGCCTCACCCTGCCAGCTGGCTAAAGTTACCAGCTGTACGTTTGGAAGCGGTATGTTTTTGTTTTGCCACCATTCCTGGAACTCTTGCTGTTCAGCGGGTACAGCAATATAAGGTCTGATATCTTTAAGTGCCGTGTTTTCAGCCAGAGATATCAGGCAGTCGGCGAGTGCTTGTGTGAGTTTTGGAGTGGGCAGCAAAAAATCCGCTGCTGGAGCCGTATCTTCAGGAAAATAACGTGTGTTGTAGATACCTGGATGAAGACCCGGTTGTACCCTTGCTCGTGAAAATCCGCACCGGGTTAGATGCTGTTGACGAATTAAGGCACCTAGTTTTTCATGATCCTCACTTTGCTGCATAGCCGCAGTGAACACTGATCGACTGACAAGAATGTTCGGGATATGTCCTATGGCGGGCAGAGTCATGCGTTCAGCAATGCGAAACACCAAGTCTTCTGTTTGTCGATAGGCAAAGGGAGCAAAGCCTTCCATTGCCTCCCAAGCATCTTTGCGAAAAGCTGTGGCGCGACTGACATAGTCGGTTGATCGCAGAAGATCCAGATTGAAATCAGGTTTGAAAATAGGATCGGTTGGCTGATTAGCGCCGAATCTGGACTCATCATCGGACATTTCTTCATCACCCTGTTGCAGCAGGGCTTCATCACCATAAATGGCTAACCAGTCATTATTTAGATCAGCATAATCGGCAAGGTTGAACAGCGCCTGTGGGTGCAGTTCATCACCGGGCCAGAGTTGCATGATCCAGTCTGCCTCCACCTCGCGAATGACTGGGTTGATGTCTTCAAAGGGTTTGGGTGTTTGTATCCATTGAATGTTGCCAGCCTGATGAAGGGTATCGATCGGGCAGCAAGCTGAGCTGAGTATAGACAAGCCGTAATGAGGGTAAATCTGCAGCTCTAGACTATCCAGGGTTGTTGCCAGAGCCTCGAACAGGGATTCATCCAGAACAAGCACAAGATGAAATGTCGGATGTTTTTTCCATTGATTGTAGCGCTCGCCCATCAATTGGCCAGTCAGCTCATCAGGCTGGGTTTTGGCGCGCCACGACTGGAAGGCACTGTTAACAATAAATCGATGATCTTCTCCTGCTGTATCCAGGGCATCATAAAACTGTGGATCGTTTCTGATGCGTTCGGCGTGTTCCGTTTCACCGATAATTTCCAGCAGTTTAGCCAGGCTTTTGTGAGTCGCCTCTAGTTGCTGTGTTTCCTCAACAAGTCTTAGATTACTGGCTGATTTATCAGCCAGTGTTGTTCTTTTGATATCATTGTGAATCAGGGCATAGAGCTCATTATGCAGGCCTTTGGCATCACATTGCACTACACCATCATCAGCTGAAAAAAGCAGCCCACCGAGAAAGACTTGTCGGGAAACCAGTTCAACAGTGGCTTTACCCATTGCCATGCTTTCAACTGCAATGCTGGATCCGGGTGAGATTGTGATGTCGGATATCAGAACAATTTTTTCCGGTCGATCAAAGATGTAAGCAAAATTATCAGAAATTCCTAGCCGCTTTGCCTTGTGGTGTACCTGTTCTTTGCTGAACTTGGTGCCGGAGGGCCGATCCTTAACAATAAAAAACAGGCTTCGATCAGTATTTTTATTGACTTCTGCTGCTGCGTCCATGAAGGCATCCAGCGTTTTTTCATAGGTAAGGGGATCTGATGTTGCATTTTCATGAACAGCATAGGTGGTGAAATAACTGATGACCAAGGCATCTGCAGGAATCTCAAGCTGGCTTTTTAATGCTTCAAGTTCAGCAGTGTTGATGCTTCTGTAAGCATCCCAGTTGACCATGCCGGTGACGTGCCTCTGCCCTTTGCCCGTATTGAGATCATCCAAGGTTTCTTTGCAGCGCTCAGTGGTGAGGGTTAAGTGGTCACTGATAAAATGCCGGATGGAGCCTAGATTTCTGGCAATGTAAGGGCTATGACAAAAATGAATAGACGGGACTTCATTGTATTTCGCCCACTGTACAAGCGTGGCTTCATGGATCATGTATTCTTGATTGACTGCCAGCGCCAAGATGTCATGGCTTGCCTTCAGCTTGTTGAGTCCCATATACAGAGTAAGAATTTTTGCTGTGCGACTTTTGGCTTTGCTCTGTATGACTTCAGCTATCTGGTGAGGGAGCTGCTCCTTTTTTAACCACTGCTGAATGTCTTCTACACTCGCATCCAGTCGCTGGTTGAATGCCGTTTCTTTGTTTTTGATTTCATTGCTTATTTCTTCATCAGACAGTTGGTACTCAATGACGTGGCACTGCACTCCATACTTGTTTGCAAGCAGCTGGTTCTGATCAGCAAACTGTTTTGGAGTAATGATGTCAACAGGGTATTCTTTGAGTAGTCCTTCAAGCAGCAGGGTTTGTCGATCAAGCAGGGTGGAAATAACGGCCTTTCTTTTCATGGTGATTCCTAGCGTATCCGTTTGATATTTGAGCCTGTCAGTTTGCTGATTTCTCTGAAAATTTCGGATGTCAAAGCGCCGTACAGGGGAGTGCCTTCATAAACAAACTCATCTGCGTTAAGTGCCTCCTGCCAGTGATCAGCGATATAACCTTTTTCTGCATCAATTTGACTATCTCGTAACCAGTGGAAGAGAATTTCCTGCTGCTCGGTGTTTAATGCAGTCATTAACCAGTGCTTCCTTTTTTCGTCGGTCAGCTGGCATAACCTTAAAATGAATTGTGCAGGATAAAGGTGATCAAAGTGGTGTTCGAGCACTCCTTGGATGTTTGGCAGTTGTTCGGGAGCAACCTCAAGGTGGATTACAGGAGCAATACTGTTAGTCCAGTCTTGCATAAAATCTTTGAAAGGCTGATCCACTGCAAGCCAGCTCATTAAGCGCTTCCATGCATTAGGGCCACAGAAGGTTTTGCTTCCAACCAGTTGTGCAAATTCTTCTGAAGTGTAGTCAGGTATGCTCATATTTATTCCTTCTGTAGTGTTCTTTGGTGCTGAATGAGTGTCTGGCAGAATAAAAAGTCCAGCTCTGTATCGATATCAATGGAGCGCTCTTGTTTCATTACCAGTGCAAAACTGTTCGGTATCAAGAAGCTCTGATGTTTAAGCAGTAATGGTGTTTTTGCTAGATAAAAAGCACCATTCAGACGGTAATGCTGTGGGAGATCCTGGCTGCGTTGATTAAGCACTGTGTCGGGCAGGAATTCTGCCATGCTCAGGTTGTCATCCAATGTATTGCACCAGAGCGGGGAGTGTTCAGCCGGACAGACACTGATGATGCTGCTGGCTTGTTTTTCTGCCATTAACCTGAAACCCGCTTCTATATCTTCACGGTTGCGAAGTGGCGAGGTGGGTTGCAACAACAAGGTTTGTTCAGGTGTAATACCTTGTTTTTTAAGTTCATCCAGTGTGTGTCTGATCACATCAAATGTGCTGGCTGTATCGCTGGCCAGCTCAGCAGGACGGCGGATAACAATGCAGTCACTGGATGCTGCCAGCTGCAGAACGTCTGGATCATCACTGGTCACAGCCACCAGATTGATCTCTTTTGAGGTTCTTGCGAGATCAATGCTCCATTGAATCAAAGGCTTACCAGCAAGCGGTAAGGTGTTTTTACCCGGCAAACGTTTGCTGCCTGCCCTAGCAGGGATGATGGCCAGTGTTTTATGTGTAAAATCAGGCATTAAATAACTCGCTGACATCAGTTTGTGCTTGATTGAAGTCATCCATGCGACCTATATCCAGCCAGTAGTCTTTCAGTGAGTAGATGTTAACACCGC
>NZ_JACUUA010000182.1 GCF_014859565.1 Marinospirillum sp.
CGGATTTTGAATCCGGCGTGTCTACCAATTTCACCACACTGGCAATGATTTTGCTTTATGTCTGGAACTTCCGGCGAATTTTGAAACCGCTGCGTCTACCGACTCCGCCATTCCGGCAATTTGAAGAGCTTGAAACAGTACACCACTGCTTCGGTAGTTGGCCGCTATTATAGAGATGTTTGCCTGTCCGTCAATAGTCAATGCGTACCAGTGTTAGAGGCACCAAAGTGCTGACCAAAATGCGCGACAAGCCCCGTACTTTTAGTGCGGGGAAGGATATGGCTGAGAAGTCATAAAAAAGCCAGAAGGGTCGGTTAAGACCCTTCTGGCTTGGATCAAGCAAAAAATCAGACTTTAAGGTAACTTAGGATGCCTTTGGCAGCCTCGCGGCCTTCCCAGATAGCGGTGACCACCAGGTCGGAGCCGCGTACCATGTCGCCACCGGCAAAGACTTTTTCGTTGCTGGTTTGGAAGGGGTGACGGGCTTCTTCCGGTGCAACGACCAGTCCCCAGTCGTTGGTTTTGATCTGGTGTTTGTCGAACCATTCCGCTGGGCTGGCTTTAAAACCAAAGGCAATCAGTACCGCATCAGCAGGCAGGATTTCTTCGGAGCCGGGCACCACTTCTGGTTTACGACGACCATTTTCATCCGCTTCACCCATCTGGGTGCGTACCACTTTCACACCTTCGACCTTGCCTTCACCCACAATGGCAATCGGCTGGCGGTTGAACAGGAATTTCACGCCTTCTTCACGGGCATTTTCGACTTCCTTGCGGGAACCGGGCATGTTTTTTTCATCACGGCGGTAAGCACAGGTGACGTTTTTGGCACCCTGACGTATGGCAGTACGGTTGCAATCCATCGCGGTGTCACCACCACCCAGCACCACCACCTTTTTGCCTTCCATGCTGATGTAATCCGCTGGATCTTTTTCATAACCCAGGCAACGGTTAACGTTGGAGATCAGGAAATCCAGTGCGTCATACACGCCCGGCAAGTTTTCACCAAGGAAGCCGCCTTTCATGTAGTTGTAGGTGCCCATGCCCATAAATACAGCATCGTAGTCATTCAGCAGTTTTTCCATGCTGATGTCTGTGCCGATTTCAGTGTTTAGACGGAATTCGATGCCCATGCCTTCAAAAATTTCGCGGCGGCGGCTCATCACCTGTTTTTCCAGCTTGAATTCGGGGATACCAAAAGTCAGCAAACCACCGATTTCCGGGTATTTGTCAAATACCACCGGTTTAACACCGTTGCGCACCAGTACATCGGCACAGCCCAGTCCTGCCGGGCCGGCACCAATCACGGCCACTTTTTTATCGGTCCATTCCACCTGGCTCATGTCGGGGCGCCAGCCTTGAGCGAAGGCGGTTTCGGTGATGTATTTTTCCACCGAGCCGATGGTGACTGCACCAAAACCATCATTCAGGGTGCAGGCACCTTCACACAGACGATCTTGTGGGCAGACCCGACCACAAACTTCCGGCAGGGTGTTGGTGCTGTGGCACAGCTCAGCGGCTTCTATGATATGACCATTGGTGGCCAGCTCCAGCCAGTTGGGAATGTAGTTGTGCACCGGACACTTCCATTCACAATAAGGGTTGCCGCAATCCAGACAGCGGTGCGCCTGCTGACGAGCTTCTTTGGGTTCAAACACTTCATAGATTTCGATAAAGGCTTTTTTGCGCAGTGGCACCGGCTTTTTAGCCGGATCCTTGCGACCGACATCCACAAATTGAAAGTCGTTTTTCTGAACTGGGGTATGTAAACGCTCAGCCATGGTGTTTATCCTCAAATCATCAATTCGGTTTACTGGGCGCTTTGGCGCGTGGTTTTCAACAGGTCACCGAGACCGGCAGCCTTGGGTTTAACCAGCCAGAAGTGGCGGATAAAGTCTGAAAACTCTTGCAGAATTTTGCGCCCCCAGGCGGAGTTGGTTTCATCCACAAAGGTTTTAATCAGGCTGCGCAGGTGGTTGCGGTAAACCTCGGTCTGTTCGGTGTTGATGCGATGCAGATCCACCAGTTCGTGGTTGTACTTGTCGACAAAACTGCGTTCCAAATCCAGCACGTAGGCAAAACCACCGGTCATGCCTGCTCCGAAGTTGTAACCTGTGTCACCCAGTACACAAACCAGACCACCAGTCATGTATTCACAGCAGTGGTCACCGGCACCTTCCACAATGGCGGTGGCACCAGAGTTACGCACGGCAAAACGCTCACCGGCACGACCAGCGGCATACAGGTGGCCTCCAGTGGCACCATACAGGCAGGTGTTACCCATGATGGAGGTTTTGTGGCTGGCAAAAGCGCTGCCTTGTGGTGGCACCAGTACCAGCTTGCCGCCATTCATGCCCTTGCCAACATAATCGTTGGCATCACCTTCCAGATGCAGGTTTAGACCACGGGCGTTCCAGACACCAAAACTCTGACCAGCTACACCTTTTAATTTTAGTGTGACAGGGTTTTCGGCCAGACCTGCATCACCATAACGGCTGGCAATTTCACCGGAAATACGTGCACCGATGGAACGGTCACAGTTGGTGACGGTAAACTCAAACTCACCACCACTTTTGTTATCCAGTGCATCCTGCAGGGCAGCCACCATACGTTCAGCCAACTCACCCTTGTCGAAGGGTTCATTACGGCTGATCTGGCAGAATTGTGGTGCATCAGCAGGAACATCATCGTTGTTCAGAATACGGCTGAAATCCAGTTTGCCCTGACGTTCGGTTTCACCTTCGATCACTTCCAGTAGATCCACACGGCCAATCAGATCAGTCAGTTTTTTCACACCCAGCTCAGCCAGGATTTCCCGTACTTCTTCGGCAATAAAACGGAAGTAGTTTTTCACCATTTCCACGGTGCCACGGAAGTGTTCTTCGCGCAGGGCTTCGTTCTGGGTGGCTACACCGGTTGCACAGTTGTTCAGGTGGCAGATGCGCAGGTATTTACAGCCCAGTGCCACCATTGGCGCAGTACCAAAACCGAAACTTTCGGCACCCAGAATGGCGGCTTTGATCACATCCAAGCCGGTTTTTAAACCACCATCGGTTTGCAGGCGGATCTTGTCGCGCAGTTTGTTCATACGCAGTGCCTGCTGGACTTCAGCCAGACCAATTTCCCACGGAGAACCGGCATACTTGATGGAGGTCAGCGGGGAGGCTGCAGTACCACCGTCATAACCGGATACCGTGATCAGGTCGGCATAAGCTTTGGCAACACCGGTGGCAATGGTGCCGATACCGGGTTCGGACACCAGCTTGACCGAGACCTGCGCCTTGGGGTTGACCTGTTTGAGGTCAAAAATCAGCTGTGCCAGATCCTCGATGGAATAGATATCGTGGTGTGGTGGTGGTGAAATCAGCGTTACACCAGGTACAGAATGGCGCAGACGGGCAATCAGGGCATTCACCTTGCCACCGGGCAGTTGACCACCTTCACCGGGCTTGGCGCCCTGAGCCACCTTGATCTGTAGTACTTCAGCATTCACCAGATAAGCAGGAGTGACCCCAAAACGACCGGAGGCAATCTGTTTAATCTTGGAGGATTTGATGGTGCGGTAACGCGCCGGATCTTCACCGCCTTCACCGGAGTTGGAACGGGCACCCATTTCATTCATGGCCTGCGCCAGGGCTTCGTGGGCTTCTGGTGACAGGGCACCCAGTGACATACCCGCCGAATCAAAACGCGGCAGCAGGTCTTCAATGCTTTCGACTTCATCCAGTGACAACGGCTGTTCGGCTTTTTTTAACTTCATCAGGTCGCGCAGGGTGGCAGCCGGACGTTCGTTGACCAGTTTGGCAAAGCGCTTCCAGGCCTCTTTACTGCCAGTTTGTACCGCTTCCTGCATGGTTTTCACCACATCAGGGTTATAAGCATGGTATTCACCACCGTGGATAAATTTCAGCAGACCACCCTGAGTGACCGGAGCCGATTTACGCCAGGCGTTTTCGGCCAGCAGCTCCTGATCCATTTGCAGATCAACAAAACCGGCACCCTGGATGCGACTGGCCACACCCTTGAAGCAGAGTTCCACCACGTCTTCATCCAGACCGATGGCTTCAAACAGTTGTGATCCACGGTAGGAAGCCAGCGTAGAAATCCCCATCTTGGAGAGGATTTTTAACAGGCCTTTCTGGATGCCTTTGCGGTAGGCACGACGGGTATCACCGGGTTCACCCTGCAGCTCACCACTGCGGTGCAGGTCAGCAATCACCTGATAACTCAGCCAGGGGTTGATGGCGGTGGCACCAAAACCGAAGAGTACTGCCATGTGGTGCGAATCCCGCGCCCAGCCGGTATCGACAATGATGTTGGCATCACAGCGCAACCCCTTGTTCATCAGGCGATGGTGCACGGCACCGGTCGCCAGTACGGCATTAACCGGAATCTTGCCTTTTTCCAGCGTGCGATCCGACAGCACCAGCAGTACTTTACCCGCGCGCACGGCGTCTTCTGCTTGTTGGCCGATGTTTTCCACGGCCTGCTTCAGACCCATTTCTGCCGGGTTGAACTGTAATTGAATAAAGTGTTCAGCAAAGCCGGGACGGTCATCTTCCACCAGTGACTTGAATTTACGCGGTGACAGCACCGGAGTGGTCAGGATGATGCGATTGGCATGTTCCGGGCCTTCTTCGAATACGTTCATTTCCCGACCGATACAGGTCTCCAGCGACATCACTATCGCTTCGCGCAGTGGGTCGATAGGCGGGTTGGTGACCTGGGCAAATTTCTGGCGGAAAAAATCAGCCGGATGGCGTACTTTTTTCGACAGCACCGCCATCGGGGTGTCATCACCCATCGAACCCACAGCTTCCTGCCCTGAATCCGCCAGTGGCAGCAACACCGAGTGGCGCTCTTCCTGGCTGACGTTGAACATTTTCATGTGGGTGGACAGTTCTTGTTTATCCATTGCCTCAAAGCGCGGACCGATTTCGGTCAGGGTGGATTCCAGATAGGTGGACTGTTCACGCAGCCACTGCTTGTAAGGGTTGGCGACCTTGAGTTTGTCGTCCACATCCTTGGTGTGCAGGATGTCACCGGTCAGGGTGTCAATGGCAAGAATCTGTCCGGGGCCAACGCGGCTCTTGTACACCACGTCTTCTGGCCGGTAATCCCAGACACCAATTTCGGAGGCAAGCGTAATGTAACCATTCTTGGTGATCACAAAACGTGCCGGGCGCAGGCCGTTACGATCCAGCATGCACAGGGCATAACGGCCATCGGTCATGACTAAGCCAGCTGGGCCGTCCCAGGGTTCCATGTGCATGGAATTAAACTCATAGAAGGCACGCAGGTCGCCATCCATGGTTTGTACGTTCTGCCAGGCCGGTGGAATCATCTTGCGTACCGCTTGGAAGAAGTTCATATCACCGGTCAGCAGCACTTCCAGCATGTTGTCCATGCTGGAGGAGTCCGAACCTTCGGTGTTAACCACCTTGTCGAGACTTTCAATATCTGGCAGGTGTTTGTTTTTGAAGTTCTTTTTGCGGGCATTAGCCCAGTTTCGGTTAGCCTCAATGGTGTTGATTTCACCATTGTGTGCCAGATAACGGAAAGGCTGTGCCAGATGCCACTTGGGATCGGTGTTGGTGGAAAAACGCTGGTGGAAGACACAGATGGAGGTTTCTAAGCGCTTGTCACCAAGATCTTTAAAGAACACCGGTAGATCCACCGGCATGGTCAGCCCTTTGTAGGACAGCACCTTGCTGGACAGAGAGGCAACATAAAAGGCATCGTCACTCTTCATCACCATTTCGGCGCGGCGACGTGCCATAAAGAGTTTAACGGCCAGCTCTTTTTCTTCCATGCCATCTGGGGCGTTAACAAAAATCTGCTCAAAACGTGGCATACAGCTCAGGGCGATTTCACCACAGACAGAAGGGTCGGTAGGAACTTCACGCCAGCCAACCACCTCCAGACCCTGAGCGTGGATTTGTTGATCCAGCGTTTGTTTGCCTTTTTGGTAGGTGGCTTGATCCCGCGACAAGAACACCATGCCCACCGCATAACGCTCGTTCATATCCTGACCAAACAGCGTCTTTGCTTCGTCTCGCAGAAAAGCATCAGGCTTTTTGAACAGCAGGCCGCAGCCATCACCGGTTTTACCATCAGAGGCAATACCGCCACGGTGGGTCATGGCGGTTAATGAACCGATGGCGGTTTTTAGCAGGTCATGGCTGGCTTCACCATGCATCTGGGAGATCAGACCAAAACCACAGTTATCACGGAACTCACCTTTACGGTACAGGCCGGGATTGTGTGCCTTTTTTGGTGCACCTGCTGCCTTCTGGTGCTCTTGTGCAAGAGGATTCATAAGCGGGTCTCTCTGTTGTTTGGCTGTTATCTGGCTGTTGTCAGTATGCAAATTCGGCATTGCCTATGCCTTTTGTGTTTTATGGGACAGATATTACACGCTGCAATAAGGAGCAAACAAATGAAAAAACGCCCCAAAAGACATTTTTTTTG
>NZ_JACUUA010000183.1 GCF_014859565.1 Marinospirillum sp.
TTGAATTTACGGCTCATGGATTGGACTCTTGAATAGATAAAAGGCTGAATAAAGCAAAATAAATGGGGCTAATGATACAGTAAAAAGCGGCTTGTCGCCTGCTCCCGACCGCCAGAATCAGATCATCAACAGCTGATCCGCCAGCACATCGGCATCCTCCTGCCGATGAGTGACCAGCAGAGCGACCTGCCCGGTATTTTGCAGGGTCTTTTTCAGCCACTGCCCGGCAGTCTGGCGCATGGCATCATCTAACGCACTGAAGGGTTCATCCAGCAACACCACCGGCTGCGGGCGCAGCACAGTGCGGATCAGTGCCAGACGCTGCTTTTGTCCACCGGATAATTCCGAAGGCAGGCGTTGCAACAGACCATCCACCTGCAACAGCTGACAGGCATCCTGTACTGCCTGCCATTGAGCGACATTCGGTTTGGCTTTCGGAAAGCCCAGTTTGAGGTTTTCGGTCACCGACAGGTGCTCAAAAAAGTTCTGCTGCTGGAACAACAGCGACATCGGGCGCTGCTCAGGTGGTAACTGCTCCACGGCCTGCCCCTCAACCAGAATGCTGCCGGACTGAATGGGCAAAAAACCAGCCAGCGCCTCCAGCAGTGAGGTCTTGCCGCTGCCACTGGCACCCATGATCACCACCAGCTCACCGGGCAACACCTGCAGATGGTGATGCCAGGTATGTGCTCCTACCTGCAGCTGCAGATTTTTGATGTAGAGCAAGGGGGGTGTATTTCGATCTGACAAAGGTAAAACTCCCGTCTGAAAACAATCCGGCAGGCCGAAAAACCGTCAGCTTAGTGCACTGGCCTGACCTTGAAAAGTGAAGAAACCGAACCTATATAATCAGAAGCCTATACAAGCTGATTCTGATGTTTCGCAACGACCCTGACTGAAACCTCTGGAGGTTGTTATGGATCTGAAAAAACTCAATCCGTGGAACTGGTTCAAGCATGAAGAATCCGATCACCAGCCATCCACCCTGCCGATCCGGCGCAGTGAATCCTCACCCTCAACCAGCCAGCAGCCAGCCGGTGGTCTCTGGCAACTGCACCGGGAAATGGATCGACTCTTTGATGAAGCCTTTCGTGGCTTTGGCCTGCCTACACGCCCTGGCAGCAGCCTGACCAGTAGTCAGCCCACTGCTTTTGTGCCCCGCCTGAATGTGGCCAGCACCGAACAGGGTTACAGCATCACCCTGGAAGCACCGGGTCTCAGCCGTGAAGACATCAAGCTGGATCTTCAGGATCGCACCCTGTTTATCCGCGGTGAAAAGCGCCAGGAGAAGGAAGAAAAGGATCAACACTTTTACCGCATCGAACGCCATTACGGTCAGTTTCAGCGAGTGTTGGAACTCCCCGCCGATGTTGAACTCGAAAAGATCAGTGCCAGCATGAAGAATGGCGTGCTGACCCTGACGCTACCCCGTCAGACTGGCGTCATCAACAACGGCCAGCGCTCCATCAGCATCACTGATCAGGACACCTGATCGACTGATCCAGTATTTTGCTTTGCTCTTATCTTCCCCACTCCGCCCGGCACCTGCCGGGCTTTTTTTGACCCTCTCACAGCGACCTTCTGTATGGCAAACTTTGCCAATCCATGCCAAAATCCATCCAGGAGGTGCACTATGGCAACCATGAATGTATCACTGCCCGATGCCATGAAAACCTGGGTCGAGCAGCAAGCGGACAGCGGGCGTTACAGCAACGCCAGTGACTATGTGCGAGATCTGATCCGCCGTGATCAGGAACGTGCCGACAAACTGGCTCGGATGCAGGCACTTGTAGATGAAGGACGCAACAGCGGTATCGGTAACCGCTCCATGGAAGAACTAAAGCAGACTGCACGTCGACTGGTGCAGGAAGCAGGGAAGCAAACCCGTCATGACCTGGCAACTCACTCACAAAGCTGAAGAAGATTTGATCATTTATCAGCTGGATGCACAAAACCATCCTTTGATTCTGCGTGTTCGGCATTGCCGCGAAGACTGGCAATCACCACCCCACGATCCAGCAACCACAGCCCCGTAAACGCCAGTGCCAATAACCACAGCGAGGCCAATGCAGCTTCACCAAGGCGGTAAGCTCCGGCCAGTTCGTGAATCAGCCAAGGTAAGGTGCGGTGTTCGGCCTGTCCAAAAATACCAAAGATGGCAAAGTCCCCCAGTGTTAGTACCAGGCACAAGCCTGTCACGCGCAACAAGGCCGGTTGCAGGCAGGGCAGAATCACTCGCCGCCAGTGCAACCAGGGAGAAAGCTGCAAGCTGGACGCCAGCCGCTGGTAACTGCTGCGATAAGCAAACACCGCTGGTTTTAACTGGGAGAAGGCAAAAGGCAGCGCTACCAGTGCATTCAACCAGATCACCGCCAGCCAGCCCCAGTCCAGCCAGTTGATGTAACCCATAAAAAAGATGTACAACCCAACACTCAGCACCATGCCCGGCACCACCAGATGATGCAGCGCGGCCAGTGTCGCCAGTGGTTGTATAAAAGACGGGAGGGAGGTCTTCTGCCGTGAGCCACAGGCCACCCAGGCCAACAGCAAGGCCATCAACAGCGCCAACAGACTGGCAGCCAACGCAAAAAACAGTGACCAGCTGCTGGCCAGCCAGAGTTGTGACCAGGGCAAACGCGCCCAACCCCGACTGATGATTGCAGGCACAAGACTTAGCACCGGAAGGGTCAGAAACAGCAATACCATCAGGTAATATCCTCGCCCAATCCAGTTGCTGAAACCGGACAAAACGGGTCGCCAACCGGATTCACCACTGGGTGCGGCCAGCCATTGTAGTTTGCCCCAACGACTGATCAACCAGAACAGGCCACCGGCTAACAGTAGCTGAGTCCAGGCCAGAAACAGCGCTTCGGAAGGGTTGAAATGGTATTTTAGTGCCTGAAAAATCGCTACTTCCAATGTGGAAGCTGCAGGACCCCCACCCAGTGCCAGCACCACCGCAAAGCTGTTAAAACACAAAAGAAAGATAAAACCGAACAAGGCAGGCAACACCCCACGCAGAGCAGGCCACTCCAGTAAAAGGAAACGTCTGAAACCAGTCAGTTGCAACTGCGCCGCCATTTTCCAAGCGGAGGTCGGAATACTGCCCCACTGAGCACTCAGCACTCGCAAAGCCAGTGGCAGATTCAGAAACACATGCGCCAGCAGAATGCCGGTCAGGCCATAAAGTGACCAGCCAGAATGAAATAATTCGGTGAACAGCGGCGTCAGCCAGCCGGAATAACCGAACATCACCACTAGCCCGGTGATCAGAATCAAGCTGGGCATCACAAAACACAGCAGGCACCAGCGCAGAAAAGCCGCCTTACCCGGCAAGCGCAAATCCAGCGCCAGCACTCGTGCCAACGGCAAGGCCAATACCACCGAGATTAATGCACTCAACAGCGCCTGCCAGAGAGTAAAACGTAACACCTGCCAAAACCAGGGATCTTGCCACAGATGCACATCTGCCGGTTGCTGCCAGCCCGTCAGTGCCAGCAGCGCCAATCCACTGCTGCCAAACAGCAACAGCAGTACCGACCATAGAAGAACATTGTTCAACCTCAAATCAACCGCCAACCTTGTTATAGGCTAACGTGATGAACTGCTTGACCTGCTCGAACTCCACCTCGTTGACTACAGTGAACTCCACATCACCAGTACCATAGTGACCAATGGAGGTAACGTCTCGGTAGTTGGGTGTTCCAGATGGAATATCCGAAGGCTTTAATTTCAGGAACAGTTTGATGTTTTTGCCTTTAACTTCCATGCAGGCAATATTCTGGGAAATCTTATAAGCAACATAAAACTTCTTGGGTACTTCTTCTATGGACTCATCAAGACCAAGGATAAATTCACGAATCATCCCTGATAAATCACAGATATCTTCGCTTTTTCCATCAAGCCTTTCTTCAAACGTATAGGTAGCTGTCGCACGAGTTAAGGCTGCTTTTTTACCTGCCTGAACCATGACTGGATTTTTGTAACCGTTATCAGTTGCCCTGACGACTGGTGCAACGACTGATTTGCTGGTGTGAAAAACTTCCTCAAGATAAATCGAGTTATTGGAAAACAAACGATATTTCCATAGCTCAATGTTCGCGCCCATCACTTGAACAGCATGAAGATCGTATTTTTTGTAGTTGGGAGCGATACATATCACCCGCACATCAGACCAGTCCACTTTGGTGTCTTTGCCAAGCTGCCCCTGCACTGCGATTTCAAAATCACCTTTATGGTCTTGAATCCAATGCAGGTAAAAGAGGCTCTGATTGATCAGCTCTGATGACTCGACCTTTTTGTATTCAATGATGACAGGGTTGTCTTCCTCGGATAATGCGAGACTATCAATTCGTCCTGCATGTTGCGCTCCGGTTGAAAATTCACTGGCAACAAACCGGCAGTTAAAAACGGTTTCCAGGTTCTTCTCGATCAGAGTCTGCAAATCCTTTTCCAGAGCAAAGTTCTTTTGCTCCACAGCAGACAGTTTATCTCCATCAATATCAAATATAGGCACTTGTCATCACTCCTTGGTCTTGGGATCAGCGTTCAGATTTCACTGGCTGACGGCAGAGCGCCACTCTCGAATCCAGGCCTGGCGCTGCTCACGGATCTGCTGTGGTGTAAAACCCACGGCTTGCGGTTGAATCAACTGATCAAAAGCCTGCGGCAGCTCCACACTTTCGCGCACCGGCAGCATCCAGTTGGTCACCGGGATGATCTGCTGGGCTTCTTCACTCAGCAGGAATTGCAGAAAATCCCGCGCCAGATCGGCCTGTTGGCTGTAACGGCTGATGGCCGCCACTTCGATTTGCATCGGGTGGCCTTCACTGAACAGGGCAGCCTGATAACGACTTTCTTCTTCCACCAGCAGGTGATAAGCCGGTGAGGTGGTGTAACTCAGCACATAGTCGGCCTCCCCTTCCAGAAACAGGGTATAAGCTTCCGACCAGCCTTTGGTCACCGTCACGGTGCGCGGGCGCAGTTGTTGCCAAGCCTGAGTGGCCTGATTGCCATACACCGCTTTCATCCAGATCAGCAGCCCCTGCCCCGGTGTACTGGTGCGTGGATCCTGATAAATCACCCGTGCATCACTGTCCAGCAGTGCCGCCAGTGAATCCACCGGTTCGGGGGTACGCTGGGCATCATAAATGAAGGCAAAATAACCGTAATCAAACGGCAGAAAATCCTGATCCTGCCAGTTCAGCGCCGATTTTAATTGCAGTGTTTCCAGCGACAGGCCATGCGGTTGCACCAGCTTAAGATGACGTGCTTCTTCGATCAGCGCATCATCCAGCCCCAGCACCAGATCGGCACGGGTATTGGCACCCTCCAGACGCAGCCGGTTCAACAGACTGACACCATCGTCACTGCTGATATAATTCACCCGACAATTGCAGTGCGACTCAAAGACCTCCTTCAACTGTGGCCCCGGCCCCCACTCACTGGTGAAGGATGAATAGGTGTACACATTCAATGTTGGCAGCGATGCGCCAGATGATTGAGCCAGCAGTGAACTAACCGGAAACACACACAGCGCCAGCAACAGCAAGCTGCGCTGTAATACAGCAGAGATTTGATTGTTCATGATAAGAATGACCTTGCCCATCCCACTCCCTACGCCGGTGCTAACCGGATCAGGTTCAGCGGGTAGAATTTCTCAGCCACACGGCAAATTACCGTGGGCACCCCGATGAGACAGGGGCATTCTACCGCAAAAATCACTGCACCACTGCTGCAACTGCCATCTTTACCACCCGTGCTGCAACCGCAGGAGCCGCCGGTATTTCTGGCTCAAGGCTTTGGCAACAGTCACTGGTTGCTGCGCACACCGTCCGGGGTGTTGGTCTGGCGACAGTTTGGTGCTGCGCCGGGCAGTAATCACCTGCGTGAAACGCGCCTGTTGCACAGCCTGCAACACCATTCCTGGGTACCTCGCCTGCTGCCAACAGATTCACCACTGGGATTGTTAATGCAGCAGGCCGCAGGGCAACATCCCTGTGTTCAGACACTCACGGATACCCAACGCCAAGGATTACTGCAACTGGTACAACAACTCTGGCAACACCCTTTTGAAAAAGAATCACCGCTGGATTACCCGGCACTGCTGCACCACTACTGGCAACAAGCCGGTGCCAGCACCAGCCTGCAACCCCTGCTGGACTCACTGATCTCGACCACACAAGACTGGCCGGTGTCGACTTTCTGCCTCACCCACCATGATCTGCATGGCGGCAACCTGCTGCTGCATAAAAATGACTGGACATTATTGGACTGGGAATACGCTGCCCCCGGCAATCCCTGGATTGATGCGGTATCGCTGGATCGTTTCCTGCATCTGACCCCAGCTGAAAAACAACAACTGCAAGTGTTGCTGCCAACATTGCCACAATCTGATCCCTGGCAAACCATGCGGCAG
>NZ_JACUUA010000184.1 GCF_014859565.1 Marinospirillum sp.
AAGCGGCTGGGGTATCGAACTCCAGCCCAGATATTTTACGGGGAGCTTTCAGGAGCTCTGGACACAGCAGGTGTTGCACTTAATGGTTGAATCTAGGAGATGTCAAACAAACGCTTAAGTATGTTGCGATGCCACCTTATTTGCAATATATACCAGGTGCTATAGATGCAGCTAATTCACTTTTACCCTCTACAGCCAGCTCTAACAATTTATTCAGTTGATTCGCCAAGTCATCGCGAGCAAATGAGTTTTCAGCTAGCTTTCTCGCTGAGCTGCCTGAAGCTTCTAGCCAGTTTTGATCATGCATTTTTGCATGTAGAATTTCTGCTACCTCATTGATCGGCTTTTGCCACATGGGCAACCCGCAATCATTGGCAGCAATAAGATCATGCATCCAGCCACCGTAGTTAATAAATACCGGTGTACCTGAAGCTAGAGCATCAAAAAACTTGTTCGCCGAATTAGGGCGCATTTCAGGTAAATCAATAAAGAGTGCGGTTGCCATAGTGGCAGCACTAAGCAAAGCTGGAATATCCTTTTTGGGCAAAGGGTTTTCAATAAATAAATTATATTCGTAAACACCTTGCTCTTGAGCTTTTTCTACAACAAGGTCACGCTCTGCGCCTTGACCAACTAGCAAAATACAGATATCTGAACCAAGCTTTTTGAGTGCCAACGCAAGATCAACCATGTAGCCAACACCATTAATCTTACCAAACGTTCCTGTATAAACTAGGAGCGGCTTATCACCAAGCCAACTTCGCTGTGCACGGAATGATTTCGCAGCATCAGGGTTGTAAGCAAACTCAGCATTATCACTACTATTTGGTATGACAGCGACTTTTTGTTTGGGATAGCCAGTACGAACAACCCCTTCTTTCATACCGGGTGATAAGGCCACAACTGCAGAAGCATTCTTATAAGCCCAGTTTTCTAATTTACGGGCTGCAAAACGAAGAACGGGGTTGTTAAGGGCACCAACTGCAATCGGCATTTCAGGCCACAAATCACGAACCTCAAAAACCATCGGAATTTTTTTCTTTCGTGCAGCAGGAACGGCAGGTAAAGCGATTGTAAGCGGCGTACTCGTTGCAAAAATCACATCCCCTTCCAACTGAACAGCTTTTTTTCGTGCAGCGAAAGCAAAGGATAAAAAAGCTCTTATCCTTTGGGCATAACTCATATTGTTTGAGTAGGGAACTGGGTACCAGTGAACATGAATGCCTGCTTCATCAGTCAAGAACCAATCAGTGTGATTAGATGACGACTCACGAATACTGGTGACCATGTGAACTTCATGACCCGCTGCTACCATACGCCGCGCCATTTCATAAGAGCGGGTACCGCCAGACATTTCAGGTGTATTGAAGTATTGATGAAGGTAAATAATTTTCAAATAAGGACAACCTCAGAAAGCTTAGTGATCAAGTCCTAATGACAGACTCACCCAGGAGTAAAATACAAGATAAAGGTTTAATCAAAATCAGTCAACTGACTTGTAAATAATAAACCATATTTAAGAACATTTACTTTAAATAAAGAAGAGTCATTCTGTAGTACAACCTATCACCCATCAATTTTCTAATTAAAAATTTAACAATTTCTTTTAATGCTCTAATCAACCCTTGCGACCTATAGCGCAGAACCACTGTATTTAATGTAGGATAATTTGAAACCCCACCTAAGTAAAAATTGGATAAAAATTTATCGCAAACCTGCATGTCGAACAGGGCAATACATTGCTGCATCCATCTAGAGTCAGCATCTATCAAGTGCTTCTCATCAAAGAACGGTGTCTTAGTACAGAGAGGTACAAAAAAACCCTGGTGTGCTGGTGACTTTTTTAACTGGTCAAGTTTACCATCAGGAGGCCGTACATAAACTGCATCGTTCCAGATCTGATTTGTTCTAAATGCATAGCACTTTGTATCATTTAACTCATCTAAAGCTAAACTCAGTGAATTATCGTCATGAAATGTATCGCCAGCATTCAAGAATAAAACATAATCCCCCTCTGCTGACTGCAACCCGATATTCATCGCGTTGTATATGCTAGAGTCTTCATTCAGAACAAATTTTCTATAGGCTGCATGATAGTCTTTAGTTTCAGGCTCAGCACACTTAGAAACCACGACCACATTCGAAAATTCTCTATAACTTTGTTCATCGATTGATTCAAGGGTACGAACCAATGCATCATCAAAGACATAGCTAATTGTTACTATCACAATCTTATGCAAAGCTTCCACCTACTCTTTTTAGACGCCCAATTTCGTAGAGCAAGAAAAAATAAACCAACCAGAAACCGTAGCCAGACTTGGATATAACCAAAACATCATAAACCAACATGGATGCAAAAAAAGAAAAAACAAAAGATACCACGAGAAACCTAATCTTATAGCTAACAGCACTATTTTTTAACGTAGACCAGACCAATATGGCCATCAACAACAA
Organism: Marinospirillum sp.; assembly: GCF_014859565.1. The sequence goes on from NZ_JACUUA010000184.1 coordinate 2,455, forward strand.
CCAAGATATGAGACCTATAAAGCCTGACTCTATCAGCAGCCGCGCAACCTGACTGTCGATCGACAATAGGCTGGTGCCTGCAGTATATTCATAGAAACCGCGACCATTCCCAAAAAAAATAGTTATTGGATCTGTATAAAAATCAATCAAATTGAAAAACTTATTATACCTAATAACCAGCCCTTGATCGATTCTCGAGAGGCGTTCGAACAGACCAGAAAACCTGTCAAACCCAACATCTAAAACCACAAGCATAGTTACAAATAACAGAAGGAAAAAAGAAAAATAAATCCAATAAGTTGATAAGCGAAATTTCGATAGCAACCTAAAAATACAAAAAAAATAGTACAAAAAGACCATCATAAAAGAAGCAATAAAAAAAGTACGATTCTCAACTAAGGCAAGCATAAAAAGAGACGCCACTGTAAATAATGCAAATTTTTTCTTCGAGTACAATATGTATGCAAAAAAAGAAAATACTGACATGAAATAGAATAGTGCGCCACTTGCTGCAGATGCGCCACGGTAGCCAAATGCAGAAACCCCATAAAAACCTTGTAAATCTCCACTTAGCAACTGATATAGCACCCACATCAGGTTAATAACCAGACCTATGGTCAAACCTATAATTACGACTTTATAACCATAGCATCTCAGAGAAAAATAAAAATAGAGGCCTAGTGAAAAATACATTATACTTTTAGCTAGATGCAAAAAACCTAGCGTTGTTTTTGTTTCATTTAAATAGGATGTCGCAGTAACAACAACCTCATAAAAAATCAGAGCAAAAAAAATAATAAATGCAGTAAAAATTGTTTTATCTTGCTTTTTTTTGACTACAAGGTAAAAAACAGGAATGATTAATATTAATGCAAAAAAATCTTCAGCGCGAACATATCTTCCTTGTATATTGGCAACTGGCAGGGATGTAAAGTAAGCAACCAGCGCGACAACTGGTAAGTATAAATATAAAATCGCTTTTATTGTTATATTCATAACCTTCCATACTCATCGTTAATTCTTACTATATCATCTTCCCCTAAATAGCTTCCCGACTGCACTTCAATCAACTGTAGCGATATTTTACCCGGATTTTCCAGTGAATGGACTTCTCCAATGGGAATAAAAGTGGATTCGTTTTCTGTGACCAAGAAGGTTTTATCGCCATTAGTTACCTTAGCTGTACCACTGACCACTACCCAATGTTCAGCACGGTGATGATGCATTTGTAATGACAGCTTGGCTCCGGGTTTGACCGTGATTCGCTTAACCTGATAGCGGTCACCATTTTCAATTGAGTCATATACACCCCAGGGGCGATAAACTTCTCGGTGGTTCATATGCTCATGCCGACCTTCCTGTTTGATAGCCTCCACGATCTTTTTCACATCCTGCACTTGATCTTTATGCGCTACTAAAACAGCATCCTTGGTTTCCACCACCACCAGATCCTGTACTCCCAGAGTTGCCACCAGCTTATGCTCAGCATGGATCAAGCTATTCTGGGTTTGCAATGCCAGCACATCTCCCTGGCAGACATTACCCTGCTCATCCTTATTGCCGATTTCCCACAAGGCTGACCAAGAACCGATATCACTCCAGCCGGCATCTAGGGGTATCACCGCCGCATCGCGTGTTTTTTCCATCACAGCATAGTCAATGGAATCTTCAGGGCATTGTGCAAAAGCTTCAGCATCCACTCGGACAAAATCCATATCCTTTTGACCTAGCTCCAATGCTTTTTTGCAGGCATCCAGAATATCCGGTCGAAACTCGCTCAAAGCCTTCAGGTAAACGCTGGCCTTGAACATAAACGAGCCGCTATTCCAGTAGTAATCACCGGTCTCAAGATAAGCCAGAGCCTTTTCACGATCAGGCTTTTCGACAAAGCGAGCTACCTCATAGCCTTCACAATCCAGCGCAGCACCGCGCTGAATATAGCCATAACCCGTTTCAGGCTGAGTCGGCACCACCCCAAAGGTCACTAACTTTCCCTGCTCTGCAAGTTGGGCCGCAGCCACCACAGCGCGATGGAAAGCAGGCTCATTCGCCATATAGTGATCAGCAGCCAATACCAACAACACAGGGTCTTGACCGGTCTGAGTTGCCTCTAAAGCCGCTAAAGCAATTGCCGGTGCCGTATTACGACCCACTGGCTCCAACAGAATACTGGCACCTTGGATATCAAGCTGGCGTAACTGTTCAGCCACCATAAAGCGGTGGTCTTCATTGCAGATAATGGATGGCGCATCAGTTTCTATAGCATCAAGCCGTGCTAGCGTTTGCTGAAGAAGGGTTGTATCACCACACAGCTTCAAAAACTGCTTAGGGTTAAGTTGACGCGATAAGGGCCAGAGGCGGGATCCAGTGCCGCCTGCCATAATTACGGGTACTAGCATTCTATTCCTTCAAAGTAGGCTTTGGTGTAGGGATGAATATTCTTAATTTCTTGATTATGAAGGTCGTGCCAGATCATTTTAGAGTGCTGACTCTCGTCAAAATTTATAATATCGCTGCTGATTTTGATTACATAAGCCAACACAACATAGTGGGTAGAAACCTCTTCACCAAAAACTGAGTCCTGATAGAAGTGTTCGTAAACGCCTTTAAACTGAGCGTGGCTTCTTTCGAGTTCTACTCCCAGTTCTTCCTGCGTCAAGCGGCGAAAAGCTGCATCCAGGGTTTCATTTTTTTGAACGCGGCCACCGGGCACAAACCAGTAATCCTTGGCCGGGCGATTTTTTCTCAAGCCGAAGAGATATTCACCCTTTTCATTTTCAACCAGTAAGTCGATAGAGATCAGAGGCGTAGAGTCTACGACTGTTTTGAAAGTTTCTATGTCCAGCTTAGCCACGCAGTTGTTCCTGGTTTTGTAGAAACCACTGGTAGGTGCTGGTTAGTCCTTCTTCCAGGCTGATGCTTGCTTGCCACCCCAAGGCTTTAAGGCGGGAGACATCCATGAGTTTGCGGGGCGCACCATCGGGTTTGCTGGTATCAAAGACCAATTCACCTTCAAAACTGACCACTTTTTTCATGGTTTCTGCTAATTCACGGATGGTGCAGTCTACGCCAGTACCTACGTTGATGTGTGAGAGCATGGGCTGGGTGTTGGCTTCGTAGGTGTCGGTATCCAGATTCATCACATGCACACTGGCAGCGGCCATGTCATCTACATGCAGGAACTCGCGCATGGGCTTGCCAGTCCCCCAGACAACAACTTCTTTAGCACCAGCTACTTTCGCTTCATGAAAGCGGCGCATCATGGCCGGAATTACGTGGCTATTTTCAGGGTGGAAGTTATCGTTTTCGCCGTACAGGTTGGTCGGCATGACACTGCGATAATCACGCCCATACTGGCGGTTATAGCTTTCGCAAAGTTTGATGCCCGCGATCTTGGCAATCGCATAAGGCTCGTTGGTGGGTTCCAAGGTTCCTGTAAGCAGTGCTTGTTCTTTCATGGGCTGTTCGGCCAGCTTGGGGTAGATGCAGGAAGAACCCAGGAACAACAACTGCTGAACACCGGCTTGATGAGCAGAGTGGATGATGTTGGCTTCGATCATCAAGTTTTCATAAATAAACTCAGCCGGGTATTCGTTATTGGCATGAATACCGCCCACCTTGGCAGCTGCCAGGTAAACCTGATCAATCCGTTCTTGCTTAAAAAATTGCTGCACAGCAGCTTGATTAGTTAAATCCAACTCACTGCGCTTTGCTGTGATCAGGTTGTTATTTGGATCAGCCTGTAACTGGCGAACCAAAGCAGAGCCGACCATCCCGCGATGACCAGCAATGAAGATGTTTTTTTGCATGCTCAATCAATTCTCAACCGAAACAAGGATTTCATAGCCGTGCTGTTTAAGCAAGGCGTGGCGCTGTGCAGTTTTCAGGTCTTCAGCGACCATTT
>NZ_JACUUA010000022.1 GCF_014859565.1 Marinospirillum sp.
AGGATCTACCGGGTGCTCTGGTCGCCAATCCGCTGGAACCTGATGCTATCCCGAGCTACGTACTGGATTCAACCATCAAAACGGGTGCCATCAAGCAATACTGCAAAATGCCCAAAACCGCTTTTCGCTGGCTGGTGTGCAGATGAAATTCTCCATGCAAGAGCGTGATGGTCGCTATCAGATTGCAAAAACCGGGGCACTGGGTGACTGGATTATCAAAACACCCTTTACAACTCACAAGCATGTACCCTTGAACGAATACACCGCCATGCGGCTGGCACAACTTGTGGGTATTGATATTCCTGATATACGACTGATAACAATGAACCAGGTTGAGCAGTTACCACAAATCAACCTGCCTAATGAAGATTACGCCTTTGCAATACGCCGGTTTGATCGTCACTAGGGCACACATATCCACATGGAGGATTTTGGTCAGGTACTGGCAAAATATCCCCATGAAAAATACCAAGGCGGTAACTACCAGCAGCTTGCCAGAATCCTCTACCAGTACTCAAAGGATGGTTTAAAAGACGTGCAACAGCTCGCTCGCCGCCTGCTGGTTAACCTGTTGTTAGCCAATGGTGATGCTCACCTGAAAAACTGGAGCTTGGTCTATCCGGACAGAATCACACCCGAGCTGTCACCGGCCTACGATATCGTTACCACGCGAGCATACATACAAAATGAACAGGAATTTGCTCTTAACCTAGGCAAAACAAAAGCCTGGTATCGGATCAACATGCAGGAGTTTCAGTATTGGGCTGAAAAGTCTGGTATTCCATGGCGGGCCATCAGACCTCACCTTCTGGATGTGCTCGACAAAGCCCGCACTTTATGGCCAGAAGCACTACAACAGCTCCCTATGGCCGACGACCATAAAAGAGGCCTGCAAGATCACTGGAAACAGTTACAGCCGGATTTTCGAATCACTGGCTCTTAATCCAGCTGTTCCTTAAAACCCTGTTTTTAAACCTGCTCAGTATTAAACCAGGCCAGTTGTTGCTGCAAGGCTACTACCTCTCCGACTATGATCAGTGCTGGTGCTTCCAGCTGGGCCAGTGCCTGTTTATCAACAATATCAGCCAGGGTGCCAGTCAGCACCCGCTGCTGCGGGGTACTGCCCTGTGAGACCAGCGCTATTAATGTATCAGCCGGTTTGCCATGTTGTAACAAGCCTTCCACAATTAACTCCAGTGTATGCAGCCCCATGTAAAACACCAGCGTCTGGTTGGGTTGCACCATTTCGGCAAAATTCAAATCACTGGTGCGGTTTTTTAACTGGCCGGTAATCAGTTTCACCGACTGGGCATAATTACGATGGGTCAGCGGAATACCGGCATAAGCCGAACAGGCATTGGCAGAAGTGATGCCCGGCACTACCTGAAAAGGCACACCAGCGGCCTTGAGTTCTTCCAGCTCTTCCCCACCGCGCCCGAATACAAACGGATCACCACCCTTCAGGCGCACTACTCGATGCCCGGCCTGGGCTTTTTCCACCAGCAAGCGGTTGATATCTGGCTGAGGCACAGCATGGTTATCACGCTTTTTGCCAACATAAATCATCTCGGCATCGCGACGGCACAGATCCAGTACCTCCGGTGATACCAGCCGGTCATAGAGCACCACATCAGCCTGTTGCATCAGACGTAACGCCTTAAAGGTCAAAAGCTCTGGATCACCCGGCCCGGCACCCACCAGATACACCTCTCCAACCGGTGTGCGGGTATCTGCCTGATCCAGTTGCTGTTGCAGCAGAGCTTCGGCTTCCTGCATCTGGCCGTTAAACACCCGCTCGGCCACTGTGCCTTCAAAGGTGTTTTCCCAGAATTTACGCCGCTGGTTGATGTCACCAAAACGCTGCTTAACTGCATCCCTAAAACGGCCAGCCAGTTGCCCCAGATCGCTGTAACGGGTTGGGATCAGGCTTTCCAGTTTTGCCCGTAGCAAACGCGCCAGCACCGGTGCCTTACCACCAGAAGAAATACCAATCACCAGCGGGGATCGATCCAGAATGGCCGGAAACACAAAGGTGCACAGTGCCGGATTGTCGACCACATTCACTGGCAGATTTTGTGCCACACAGTCCTTGTGCACCTGACGGTTAAGCTGTTCATCATCGGTGGCAGCAATCACCAGCACCACACCCTGCAGATGATCTACTCGGTATTCACTGCCCAGCAGCTGCCCCGGATGTTCGACCAATAGCTGCTGTAACTCTGGGTGTACTTTACGCGACACCAATTGTACCCGTGCCCCTGCTCGCACCAAAAAACGCGCCTTGCGCAAACCCACATCACCACCACCAATCAACAGTACCGGGCGATCTTGCAGATTAAAAAACAGCGGCAGGTAGTCCAAATCAGTTTCCTCAGCGTTGGTGCAAACCGCACTCACGGGTTTCAGGGTTTTCCCACCACCAGCGCCCAGAGCGGGGATCATCACCGGGATTAACAGCACGAGTGCAAGGTGCACAACCGATGCTGGGATAATCCTGATCGTGCAGCCGGTTATAAGGCAACTTCAACGCATGAATGGCTTCCCAGACTTCAGCCTCACTCCAGTCAAACAGGGGGCTGATTTTCTGTAAGCCATTGGCTTCATCCCGTTCACTGTATTGCAACTGGTCACGAGTCACCGACTGCTCACGCCGCAAACCAGTGATCCAGGCAGCACGACCTGCCAGTGCACGCTTCAGAGGCTCCAGTTTGCGTACACCACAACAAGCCTTGCGCAATTCCTGAGAACGGTAAAAAGCATTCACACCCTGTTCAGTCACCCAACTCTGCAACGCAGCTGCATCCGGGTAATATGCTTGCAGACGCAGTTGTGGCCATTTCTGCCGCACCCGATCCAGCAGTGTCAGGGTTTCTTCCGGTAGTCGCCCAGTATCCAGCACAAACTGCTGAATGTCTGGCTGGTATTCAGCAATCAGGCCGGTCAGCAGGGCATCTTCTGCACCCAGGCTGTTGGCAAAAGTCAGTCCTTCACCATATTCAGCTGCCGCTTGTTGCAGTCGCTCAACCACAGCCAGCAGCTTTTGTTTCAGGGCCGCATCCGTCACCCCATCCAGCAAATCACCCGCATCTGGTTCCAGAAAGGCGTCAAGCGACATCAACAGCCTCCCGATTTGCCAGCAAATTCAGGTAAGACACCTCAACCTCATCAAAAGCCTGCAGATCCTTGTGATTAAAACGATCTACAGTGATCTCAAAAGCATCAAAACCACAACTTTCCAGATAGGCCAGACGATCCCGCGCCACCGCACCTACCGCACGCAACTCACCTTTAAAACCGGCACGACGCAACAAACGCGCCTGACTGAAACCCCGACCGTCACGGAACACCGGAAACTCTATGGCAATCAGCTGCAGATGATCCAGCCAAGGCAACAGCAGTTCATGATCTTGCTCGGTGGTCAGCAGTGCGCCCAGTTGTGGAATGGCTTGCCCCTCCACCTCCGCCAGCAAGTTAACCGGCAGCACCACCGCCTCACCCCAGGGCTGGGGTGGCAATTCGGGTTGTTCTTCGGAGAATCGCAGAAACTGCCAGGCATCGGTGGATTTTAACTGGCGGTTTTTAATCAGGGGCATGGATCACTTCCTCAAATCAGCGGCTGGATCAGGCAAAAGCCTTTTTATAATCCACGCAGTCTATACCCCAGCAGAGAAATCAAAAAATAATAACTAGAGCTTTTTATATTACAAAAAGCAATAATAGGCAGATCAAGACTCGGCGCGCGATCAGGCCTACCCATCAACCCGCAATCGCGCCTTTGTTGATGCCTTCATACATGCGGATTTGCCATTGGTGCTCTGGGTGCTTTTGCCGCATCTGCTTCAGCAAAAAACCAGCGAGGTTTTCAACGGTGGTTGGTCCGGGCAGCTTGCAGGTCACCGATTGCGGCAGGGTTAGTTGAAACACTCCCTGAGGAGCCGCATAACCTAGGGTGATCTGATCATCGTGCTGGTACAAAAAATCAGCCTGATCATAAAGGTAGGCATGGTTCCACTGGCTAGCCAGATCGCTTGCCGCTTCTGGGGCTGGCTTGCCGTCACAAAAAACCTCGATCTTCGAACGATGGCCGTGAGCAATACGCTGACAATTGCCATCGTGCAGGCGCAAACCATGGCTGTAGTGAATTTCCGCTGCACCCGCCAAATTTTCCTGACGCAGATACAACAGAGCCTTGCCATTGTGGACAGGAAGCCGCTCATTCAACTGCCCGGTTAACCATTGAGCTAAGGCTTCATCACTAATTGATGCCATCGGCAACAAGGTGAAGGCCTCACGAGGACCTTCAACATTCAGAGTATAGGGGGACTGACTAACAACCCTTAAGCGCTGGTTATCCAGCTCAATAATCTCCAGTGCATCCGACTGTGTAGGTAAAAGCAGGGTATGATCTGCACCGCCATCCAGAAACTGTTTGACCCAGGGTTTAACACGGCCAAAATCCAGAATCATGCCATCTTCACCCTGAGGAGCATCCAGCTCAAGATCTACCCACCAGCTGGCACCCGTCAGACCCTGCACAGGACTCCACAAGGAAACATCCAGATGACTCAGGGCATTAATAAAAAGCTTCATTAATCAATTCTCAAGTACTTGTGAAGTTGAATACCCATTTTCCAGCATGGGTGACGTAGACAAAAAGCCAGTGTCTGCTGTGTAAAGTCCTGAGCCTCTTTCTGAGGAGTGCCATCCAGCGGCTGCAAAACAAAATGTTGAAAGTCCAGCTCAAGAAAGCTATTGGGATCAACACCTGCTTGAGGATAGACCAGCTTGAGTTCATCACCCGACCGCTGCTGTAATCGAGCCTGCCCCTTGGGGCTGACACAAATCCAGTCAATGCCCGTCGGCACCGGCAGCGTGCCATTAGTTTCCACTGCCACCTCAAACCCTGCTTGCTTGAGCGCCTGAATCAGAGGCTGATCCACTTGCAACAGAGGTTCACCCCCCGTCAGAACAACATAAGGTCGGGCTGTGCGGGAGAGCTTTGTTTCTGCTTCTGGCCAGGGCCAAAGCGCTGCAAGGTGCTGAGCCAGCTGTACTGCATTTTCAAAACGTCCACCCTGCTGACCATCTGTACCCAAAAAATTTGTATCACAAAGATTGCAGGCTGCGGTGGCGCGATCTTCCTCACGACCGCTCCAGAGGTTGCATCCTACAAATCGACAAAACACTGCAGGACGACCCGCTTGCACTCCTTCGCCCTGTATAGAGTAGAAGGCTTCTTTAATCTGGTAAGCCATCAGCTTGCCGCAGGATAAGTCAGTGGATCAGTCACGCCACAGGCTGCAAAAGCACCCAGGCGCTCGCGGCATGCGCTGCATTGCCCACAAGGCAATACATCTCCCTGGTAGCAGGTCCAGGTCTGACTGTAATCGAGTCCCATTGCCAAGCCTTTTTGCAGTATTTCGGCTTTGCTGTTATGCAAAAAAGGCGCACGAACATGCACCGGCTCTAAATTCCCCAAACCCGCCAGCAGATCCATTTGTTCTACAAATTCTGGGCGACAATCTGGGTAGATCACATGATCCCCTGAATGGGCTCCATAGAAGCACTCGCCGGCACCAATATTTACCGCATAACCGATTGCCAGAGACAACAGGATCATATTTCGATTAGGAACAATGGTCACAGCAAGGTTGTCCGGAGCATAATCACCCTTTGGCACTTCCTGCTCACCAGTCAAGGCAGAACCATCAATCAAAGGCGTTATCGCGCGCAGGTCGATCTGCTGATGCGGCAAACCAAGCAACTGACAAACCGCTGCTGCGGACTTTAGCTCACAGGCATGGCGCTGACCATAATGAAAAGAAATCGGATAAACGGCGTATCCCGCTTGCAACACCTGATGAAGCAGGGTGAAGGAGTCCATGCCGCCTGAATAAATAACAACGGCCTTGGGTTTTTCTTGCTGAGTTAACATCAGAAAAGAACCTGCTTAGTTGATTTTGCAAAATAGGGGGCAAATCTTAACCCTTGTTCGCCTCGATCTCAATTGAACACCCCTCACAACCCAGGGCAATCGAGCTTAGGGGAGCAGTCACTTGCCAGATGACTGCCATTGCTCCAGCGCTGTACGTAACTCTCCTTCCAACGCCACCGCCTTTTGGAGCTTTTGATCGGTCACTACAAAAGTGACATCTGCATCCGCCACCAGTGTGTCTGTGCCTTTTAACACCACATCCTGGTGCATCACGGCACTTTTATTGCCAATTTTTGCCAACGAGGTCACCACTTCAATTTCTTCATTAACATACGCACCACGACGGTAATTGATATTGATATTCACCACCGCCAGTCCGAGATTACTGCCGGTAAAAGAAGCAATATCCACCTGTTGTTCCAGAAAATCCCAGCGGGCTTCCTCCAGAAACTCCAGATAACGTGCATTGTTGACGTGTGCGTAAAGATCCAGATGATAACCACGGATTTTAATGGGTGTGCGGGTTTGCATAAAAATAGCTCCTGGAAGCGATGTATTAATGCAGCAGTCTAATGCATTTTACTTCACATTCAAACGTTCGTTTACTCCAATTCATTTGTTTAACGTGTCTGAGACTAGCCAGTTTGCTGCATCAGCGTTATCCTTGCTGCCAAATTCCAAGATGCCTTTTTCAAGGACGCTTATGCAGCAGGTAACACCTCGACACACCATACCTGAAGCACCCAACCGCTCCACCCGTCGGCAGGAAGTTTCTGCCTTGCGCTTATGGTTTGAATGGTCGGCACCGATCATCAAACTGTTGGGTATGTTGTTGCTGTTGCTGGGACTATTTAAACTGGCTCCAACCGTACTCCTGTCACTTGAAGGCCAGCAGGAAGACACTCTGGTTTTCTTCTGGTCAATGATCTTCACGCTTTTCTGTGGCGGACTGATGGTGCTGATCGGTTCTCTGGCACCTTTCAATCTGCGCGGCAGACAAATTTTCCTGCTGACCTCACTCAGCTGGATAGTACTAAGCTTTTTTTCCGCTTTTCCGCTGCTGTTCGGCTCCACCCATCTGTCGATTCCTGATGCTGTGTTTGAAACTGTATCTGGGTTGACCACCACTGGCTCCACTGTTCTGTCCGGGCTAGATACCATGTCACACGGCATTCTACTGTGGCGCGCCATCCTGCAGTGGTTAGGCGGTATCGGGATTATTGTTATGGGTATGGCTATCCTGCCCTTCCTGCAGGTCGGTGGTATGCGGCTGTTCCAATCGGAGTCCTCTGACTGGTCAGAAAAAGCCCTGCCTCGTTCCGGCACCATTGCCAAGGCCATCGGCAAGGTTTATGTCGGACTAACCCTGTTATGTATACTCAGCTACTGGCTGGCGGGTATGAACGCCTTTGATGCACTGGTGCATGGTATGACCACCTCCGCAACCGGTGGTTTTGCCAACTACGATGCCTCCATGGGTCAGTTTGCTGACACCCCTTCTATACTTTGGATTACGATATTTTTTATGTTCTTGGGTGCTCTGCCCTTTGTGCTCTTTGTGCATATGATTCAGGGGCGACCCATGCCGATGCTCAGAGACAGCCAGGTTCAAGCGCTGACCAAAATACTGCTGGGTTCCGTATTGATCCTGACCACCTATATGATGACACAGCAGAACTGGAATTGGTTTGAAGCCCTGACTCACGCCACGTTCAATATTGTTTCCGTGGTTAGCACCACCGGTTATGCCTCCAGCGATTACAATGCCTGGGGTAATTTTGCGGTGATCTTTTTTCTTTACCTGATGTTTATCGGTGGCTGCTCCGGCTCCACCAGTGGTGGCTTTAAGGTGTTTCGTCATCAACTGTCGCTGATGCTGATGCGTAACCAGATGATGACCCTGCTGCATCCACGCGGTGTTTTTTCACAGCGTTACAATGGTCGTCCAGTTCCTGATGATGTTATCCGCTCGATGGTGGCTTTTGCCTTTTTCTTTTTTGCCACCATTGCGGTTCTGGCACTGGCACTTTCATTCATGGGGCTGGACTTTATTACCAGCTTCACTTCCGCTGTTACCGCTGTTGCCAATGTTGGTCCAGGACTGGGGGACGTGGTCGGCCCAGCAGGCAATTTTTCCAGCCTGCCGGATATGGGAAAATGGCTGATGAGTATTGGCATGATTCTCGGTCGCTTGGAAATTGTGACCTTTATGATCCTCTTCACCCGTGCCTTCTGGCGGGCTTAAGGAGCTTTTTCGATGAAAATCATCATTCTCGGGGCGGGTCAGGTCGGCGGCAGTCTGGCTGAAAATCTAGCAGGGGAAGAAAACGACATCACGGTGGTGGATAGTGATCCCAACCGCCTAAGGGATCTGCAGAACAAGCTGGATATTCGTATTATTCAGGGCAAGGCTTCTTATCCAGCAGTACTGCGTCGGGCTGGCTGTGAAGATGCCGACATGTTGATTGCCGTAACCAACTCGGATGAAGTGAACATGGTGGCTTGTCAGGTCGCCCATGCGTTATTCAACACCCCCACCAAAATTGCACGCGTGCGTTCTGCCGCTTACCTGTCTCGTAAAGGTTTGTTTCGTACCGAACGGGGCTTTGATATTGATGTATTAATCAGCCCGGAACAGGTGGTCACCAATCATATCCGTCGTCTGATTGAATATCCCGGTGCCTTGCAGGTGCTGGATTTTTCCAATGGCCTGGTGCAGCTGGTGGCTGTCAAGGCACACCACGGCGGTCCCTTGATTGGCCAGGAGTTGTCCGCCCTGCGTAAACACATACCCAATGTGGATACCCGTGTAGCCGCCATTTACCGCCAGAATCAGGCACTGATCCCCAAGGGTGACACCATCATCCAGGTAGGCGATGAAGTGTTTTTTATTGCTGCGCGCAAGGATATCCGAGCGGTGATGAGTGAGATGCGGCGGGTTGATCACAGCTACAAGCGCATCATTATTGCTGGTGGTGGCAACATTGGTGAGCGCTTGGCGGAAAGCCTGCAGAACGAGTACCAGGTCAAACTGATTGAATACAGCCCCCAGCGCTGCAATGAGCTGGCAGACAAGCTGGAACGCACTGTAGTACTGCACGGCAGTGCCACCGATAAAAACCTGCTGCAAGAAGAAAGCATTGAGGATGTGGACATCTTCTGCGCGGTCACCAACGATGACGAGGTCAATATCATGTCATCCATGCTGGCGAAACGCATGGGTGCCGGCAAGGTTATGACGCTAATCAATAATGCGGCTTATGTGGATCTGGTACAGGGTGGCGAGGTTGATATTGCTTTTTCACCTCAGCTGGCCACCATCGGTAGCCTGCTGACCCATGTGCGTCGCGGCCAGGTAAAAAACGTTCACTCACTGCGTCGCGGGGCTGCTGAAGCCATTGAAGCTGTTGCCATCGGTGATGAAAAAAGCTCCAAAATTGTTGGTCGTGCTATTGAAGACGTACAACTACCGGAAGGGGTCACCATTGGTGCACTGGTGAGAGACAAAGAGGTGTTGATTGCTCATGATAACCTGATCATCCAGTCTGGCGACCAGGTCATCCTGTTCCTGGTCGACAAACGAAAAATCCGGGAAGTGGAGCAACTGTTTGCCGTAGGTATCACTTTTATCTGAGCCACATCACCCGAACAGCCACCACTGATACCCGGCAAAGCACAACAACAAGGCGGCACCTTCGTAACGATTGATGCGGCCTTGCTTTTTTATACCTAAAGAAACAGCCAGCAGGACAAGAGTTAATCCCATCATAACTGGCAAATCTCGCAGCAGCAGCGCCTGATCCAAGCCACCACTACTGAGCAGTAAGGGGATTGGTAATACCGCCAACAGGTTAAAAATATTCGAGCCGATCACGTTGCCAATCACTAGATCTGCCTGATTGCGGCGAGCAGCGGCAATACTGGCCGCCAGCTCCGGCAAACTGGTGCCTATCGCCACCAGCGTCAATCCAATGACCATGTCGCTAATACCCAAAGCCACGGCCAGCTCTACAGCGCCCCATACCAGCAGTCGAGCACTGACCACCAGCAAGACCAGTCCCACCAGCATCCACATCAAGGCCTTGCCTTTGCTCATGGGTTGCAAGACATCATTCACCTCATCCAGTAAGGCATCACTTTTACCCTGACGGGTTAACCAGTAGCTATAGGTAATAAAAGCCACCAGCAAGAACAACAACACCACCCCTTTCCAGACCACCAGTTGCAGATTCAGCAGTAACAGCACTGCAATCACAGTGATACCCAGCAGCAAAGGCAGCTCTCGACGAATCAAACCTGAGGCCACCGCAATCGGACTCAGCAAAGCCGTAAGCCCGAGAACCAAGGCAATGTTGGTGATGTTGGAGCCAATCACATTACCCACCGCCAACCCCGGATTACCATCCAGTGAGGCCTGCAGTGATACCAGCATTTCCGGTGCTGAAGTACCGAATCCCATCAACAGCATCCCGATCACCAGCACCGGCACACCCAGCCGCTCAGCGGTGACACAGGCACCCACCACAAAACGGTCTGCACTCCAGACCAGCAAAACCAGACCCACCAGCACCGCAACAAGATGAATGATCACAAAAATACTCTAATTAGTTAAAAACGCAGGCATATTACACCCTTGGTCTGGTTGCAGGAAATAACAGACCCACTAGACTCAGATAATTAAAACAAAAGCACTTTTACACAGGAGCTAAACTATGGCTAGGGTTCTGGTTGTTGATGATGAACCGAACATAGTGCTGTCACTGGAATTTCTGATGCAACAGGCAGGCTTTGAGGTTTCTACCGCTCAGGATGGTGAAACAGCTCTTGAACTGGTTGACAAAACTCCGCCTGACTTGCTGCTGCTGGATATCAGCCTGCCCGGTATCAGTGGTTTTGAGGTTCTGGAAGCACTGCGTGCACAGGAAGCCTTCAGGAAACTACCCATAGTGATGCTCACAGCGCATGGCCGCGAGGTTGAGCGAGAGAAAGGATTGGCACTGGGTGCTGATGACTATATCACCAAGCCTTTTTCTACCCGCCAACTGGTCGAAAAAGTAAAAATGCTGCTGCAGGAGCAGGATTCCCAGGGAGAATAATCATGCCTCCACGTCAAAAACTCCTGGGAATCTGGATGCTGTTAACCGGCATCACTCTCTTTGCCGGTCTGTTTTGCGCCCTTTGGCTGGACAGCCAGTTGCAACTGGAAACCGGCACGCGCATTCTGCTTTGGCTGCTATCGCTTTCCGGCGGCATTATGCTGCTGCTGATTGGTATTCCGCTGGAAGTCCGGCTTTTCCGCCCGCTGCGCCACTTACAGGTGCAAATGGCACGCCTTGCTGCCAATCCCGATGCCCAACAGGACTACCCACCCGAAGGCTGGTTGCAACCACTGCATCCAGACCTGACACGCCTGCGAACTGGCTGGCGGCAGGATCGCGCCAAACTAGGTGAAGCCAGAATTCAAGGAGCCAAAGACGCTGCTCGCATTCGTCAAGAGCTGGAAGCCCTGTTGCAGGTATTAAAAATTCCACTGCTGTTATGTGACCGCCACCAGCGACTGCTGCTGTTTAACCCTGCAGCAGAAGAACTGTTTGCTGGAAACCCGGCACTAGGACTAGGACGCAGACTGGAAGAGTTATTACCTGCACCCAGCCTGACGGATGCACTTAAACACCTGCCAAAGGATGGCAGTGCACGACAATTGTTACTGCCTCATCATAATCGCTGGTATCTCTGTGACCTGCGCCGTGTTATTGCTAGTCAGGGCGAGGCTTTATTAACACTTGAAGATGCCACCGAGCGCCAGAAGTCCGATCAACGCTGGCGCAAGCCCCTATCCAGCCTGTTACCCGCACTGCGTGGACATGCCGCCAATCTGGCCACCGCCGGAGAGGTACTCAGCAGTGGTGGCACCTCTCCAGAGCTGGGTCAACGTCTGCAGAACGCCATGCACGAAGACAGCCAGGCCATGGGCAGCCTGATTGCTGAACTGGCTCAGTTACTGGAAACCCTGCACCTTGATCAAGGGCAGTTGAGTGATACCTGGTCTAATGACCTCTGGCAGGCTCTAACTCCCGGGCTGAAACAAGATGGGTTGACACTAACGCCTATTGGCATTCCGCTCTGGCTAAGAGCCGACAGCCCCAGTTTACTGGCGCTCTTACAACGCCTGTTAACCCTGCTGCATACACACACCGGACAAACAGACTTTGAAACCGAAATTCAGCTGGGCAACAACCGGGTTTATCTGGATCTCATCTGGCAGGGTGAGCCACTGCAATTAAAAGATCTGCAAAGCTGGGCTGATCTGGCTATTGCGGATGAAACCCTATCACCCAGACTAGGCGATATTTTACGCCGCCACTCCAGTGACTGGTGGAGCCTGAAAGATTCCGACAAACGTTTTGCGCGTCTGCGTATTCCACTGCCACCTGCCAAAAGAGTTTATCCCCCTCTGCCAGTCATTGAAGCACGCCCTGAGTTTCATGATTTCAGTATTGCTGATTTACCTCCACCCACCAGCGAGCTGAAAAAACTGCCACTCAACCAGCTTGAAATGGTGGTTTTTGATACCGAAACCACAGGTCTTAAGTTGCGCGAAGGTGACCGAGTAATCAGTATCGGCGGCTGCCGGATAGTGAATGGTCGCCTGCTGGCACAGGAAGTGTTTGATCAAAAGGTCAATCCTGGTCGCCCGATTCCACCGGCCAGCACTCGAATTCATGGATTAACCGACAGCGATGTTGAACACAGCCCACCCATGAGTGTGATATTGCCCCGTTTTCGTGAATTTGTGGGCAATGGTGTACTGGTGGCTCACAATGCAGCCTTTGATCTGCTGGCCGTCACGCTGGAAGGTAACGAGCTGGGCATCGGCTTTGAGATGCCGGTTCTGGACACCCTGCTGCTGTCACGCGGGCTGGACACTCACATGGAAGGCCATGGACTGGATGAGCTGGCCGAACGTTTTCAGCTGACCTTTCCACCAGGTACTCGCCATACCGCCCTGGGTGATGCACGGGTGACCGCAGAACTACTGTTGGCACTACTACCAAGACTGGAAGCCAGGGGCATCACCACCCTTGATGATGCACTCTTGTTGCAGGCAGAAGTTGAAAGCCGCAATAAACGCTGAAGCAGATAAAAAAGGGAGCCAGGCATGAAAAATGCACCTACCCAAGCACGCCTGATTGGTCTAACCCTGCTGGCTTTGTTACTGTTCTTGCCGCCACTGCTGCTGCTGTTTGATCGCCCCGGCACACTGGGGTTTTCTATCCTACCTCTTTATATTTTTATTGCGTGGCTGGTGGTGATTGGTTTGGCTGCCTGGATTCTGGAGCGGGATCATGAGAACTGAACTGGTCTCACTGGCTTTTGCCTTTGGTTATCTGGCTATCCTGTTCCTGATCGCAGCCTGGGGAGATAAACGTTCCGGGCAGGGTCGCTCGATCATCAACTCTCCGGTGGTTTATAGCCTGTCGATTGCTGTCTACTGCACCGCCTGGACTTTTTACGGCAGCGTCGGGCGTGCTGCTGATTCAGGACCCAGTTTTTTACTGATTTATCTGGGTCCCACTCTTGCCATGCTGCTGGGCTGGTTTTTGATCCGCAAAATGGTGCGCATTGCCCGCGCCCAGAAAATCACCTCCATTGCTGACTTTATCAGTGCCCGTTACGGCAAAAGTGTCGGTCTGGGTGTGCTGGTTACACTGATTGCAGTAGTGGGCATCATGCCTTACATCGCGCTGCAGTTAAAAGCCATCACCATCAGTCATGCGGTGCTGACTGGTTACCCTTCTACCCCAGTACAAACCCTGGCTCAAGGCACCTTCTGGTTTGATAAATCCCTCTGGGTTGCTCTGGTACTGGCTATTTTTATTATTCTATTTGGCACTCGTCATCTCGATGCCAGTGAACGCCATGAAGGTATGATCGCGGCTATTACGTTTGAATCCATCATTAAACTGCTGGCTTTTTTTGCTGTGGGTTTGTTTGTGGTGTTCTGGTTATACGAAGGCCCGATAGATTTGTTCAGCCAAGCCGCTGCCCGACCCGACTTGATCGCTAGTCTCGGACTGAGCGCAGTTCCCGGCCAGGCGCTGGGCTGGGTAGGTACACTGGTGCTGGCCACACTGGCTTTTTTAACCCTGCCTCGTCAGTTTCAGGTGCTGGTGGTAGAAAATGTCGATGAAAAACACATTAAACGCGCCAGTTGGATGTTTCCGCTGTATCTGGTGGCCATCAACCTGTTTGTGATTCCTGTCGCTCTGGCCGGTCTGCTGCTGGGCAGTGCTGCCCAAGAGCCAGATAGTTTTGCACTAACCCTGCCGTTGGCTGCCGGACTGGAAACTCTGCCGCTGGTGGTATTCATCGGTGGTTTATCCGCCGCAACCGGCATGGTGATCGTGGAAACCATTGCCCTCTCCACCATGGTCAGTAACCATCTGGTGATGCCCCTGCTGCTGCGCTGGAACTGGTTACATCTTGATCCAACGCGCAACCTCAGCGGTTGGTTGCTGGGCATTCGTCGGATTGCCATCCTGCTGATCCTGCTGCTGGGTTATCTTTATCATGCTTTGATTGGTGACTCTTACAGCCTAGTCACCATTGGGCTGGTATCTTTTGCTGCTGCCGCGCAATTTGCACCCGCCCTGTTAATTGGCCTTTACTGGCGTGGTGCTAACGGCAAGGGAGCAG
Organism: Marinospirillum sp.; assembly: GCF_014859565.1. The sequence continues at coordinate 14,633 of NZ_JACUUA010000022.1, forward strand.
CAGCCGGTCTGATGGGTGGTTTTTTAATCTGGAGTTACACCCTGCTACTACCGGGCTTTATTCAATCCGGCTGGATTGGCACCGATCTGATTGAGCTGGGACCCTGGGGTATTGAATGGTTGAAACCCTACGCCCTATTTGGACTGCAAGGCTGGGACATTTATACTCATGCCCTCTTCTGGAGCATGTTATTGAATATCGGTCTACTGGCCGGCGTCTCCCTATTTACCCGCCAGAACAGTCTGGAACAAACCCAGGCCGCATTGTTCACTGAAGCTCTGCGTCCCGATGTGATGCAAACCCCCTTATGGTTAGGCCAGACCACGCGTGGTGAACTTTATCAGCTGCTGCGTCGTTATCTGGGTCGTCCTGCCACCCACCGGGTATTTGAACGTTTTGGTGATACCAGCCAACCCCGAGCGACTGATGAAGCGATAGCCCCGCCGGGATTGATCTCCAACGCTGAACAGGCTCTGACCGGCGCACTGGGCAGTGCCTCGGCACGGGTATTAATCAACTCCGTAGTCAGAGGTGAAGCACTGGATCTGGAAGCGGTACTGAGCATCCTGGATACCACCACCCAGACCCTTGAATACAATAAACGCCTCGAACAGAAATCCACTGAACTGGCACGGATCGGTGAAGAGTTACGTACCGCCAACGAACGCTTGCGAGAAGTGGATCGTTTGAAGGATGAGTTTGTAGCCATGGTCAGCCACGAATTACGCACTCCACTCACCTCTATTCGTGCCTTTGCGGAAATCCTGCGAGACAGCCCAGAAATCTCCAATGAACAAAAAACTCATTTTTTGAGTGTGATAGTCAAAGAAAGTGAACGCCTGTCGCGCTTGATCGAAGAAATACTGGATCTTGCCCGTCTGGAATCAGGGCGGATGCGACTGAATCCGGAGCCGGTGAATTTTTCACAACTGGCAACCGACTCTGCCGATGCCATCACACAACTCTATGAAGAACGCGGGGTTCACCTGCTTGTCCAATTGCCCGATCAGCCCACCTGGGTCACTGCAGACCCGGATCGACTGCAACAAGTGGTGATCAACCTACTGGACAATGCCAGTAAGTTTGCAGCCAACCATCAGGCAGAAGTACTGATGCAGCTGGAAGCACACGGGCAACACTGGCGATTGGCAGTGGAAGATAATGGCAGTGGTATTGCAGATGAAGAGCGTGACAAGGTCTTTGAAAAATTCCACCAGATACAACAACATGGCCAGCCGACAACAGGCAGACCCCGAGGCACCGGACTAGGGCTACCCATCAGTCGCGGCATTATTGCACACCTCGGAGGTCGCTTGTGGGTTGAGAAACCCCGCCATCTGTGCGGTGCTCGCCTGGTCATTGAACTGCCCGCAAGAGAACCTCCTGTAACAGACCTGCAGAAATGAAAAACTCTATAACAGAATTGTTTAATATCAGTGAAACAGCAATAATACGTTGCGAGCAAAACGGTGATCTGCTGTTAAAAATCAGGATAGTAGACAAAGCAGATCACTAAAGGAGTTTTTCAGGAATAAAACTAAGGGGGAAAGGTATGTCTGTTCATCACGCAAGGGGGCCGAATTCAATTCGCAACCTGTTATATCTGCTGGTTGTTGTTTTTGTACTGGTAGTGCTGACCATCATTTCACTGGCTTACACCGGATTTTCTTATCAACAACAACAATACAGTGACAATTATAACAACCGCATGGTGCCGCTTTATGAAGTTGAGCGTATCGGTGCTTTACTGGAAGAATCACGCGCCCATCTGCTGCTATCCATCCAGCATGATCCAACCAGCCCGTTTGCCAATGATCACGACCATCCAACCAGTATGCACACCAACCGGGTGCGCGACAACCTGAAGGAAGTGGAACGCCTCTGGACATCCTTTGCCAGCAAACCCCGCGGCTCACTCGCTGCCCAACTCGCCGCTGATTATCGCAACACCGTCACAGCCTATACCAGAGAAGCGGTACAACCCGCCTTGGAGCTGCTGGATGCCGGTGAGTATTATCAGGCCAATGCCCAGATTCTGCTGTATGTTAACCCACTGTTCATCAACTCATCCAAGGCTCAGGCGGCCATGAGCAATCGCTTGTTACAGGGTGCAGAAGAAGCCTACTCCACTATGATGGATCGCTCTCAATTATTGACCTTGCTGCTTTTTGCTGCCGGTGCTGTCGGTATCCTGCTGGCAGTGGGTTTTGCCATCTATGTTATCCGCTCCATCAATCAAGGCATTAACGCCCTCTCCTCCTTGGCTGAGCGCATGTCTCAGGGTGATCTGCGTGTTGCAGAAAATCCCCGTGATGCTTCCGGTGAATTAGGCCTTATCCTTCAGCAGTTTCGCGAAGCCCGTAACAAACTACGCGGCACAGTGGAAAGCCTGCTGAACAACAGCAACCAGCTGGGTGAGCTGGCGGATAAAGGCTCCGTGATTGCAGAGCAGGCTCGCAACAGCGTACAACAGCAAAAGCTGGAAACCGACATGGTGGCTACCGCCATGAACGAAATGAACGCCACGGTTCATGAAGTGGCACAACATGCTGAAAATGCAGCTATCAGTGCCAACACTGCAGATGAGGAAGCTGGTCAGGGTCGTCAGGTGGTAACCGAAAGTGTAGACAGCATGAATCAGCTGGCAGCAGAGGTTGAAGATGCCGCGCGGGTGATTCAGGATCTGGTCAGTGATGCCAACGAAATTGGCAGTGTGGTGGATGTGATTCGTGACATTGCAGAACAAACCAACCTGTTGGCTCTGAATGCCGCCATTGAAGCAGCCCGTGCCGGTGAGCAGGGTCGTGGTTTTGCGGTCGTGGCTGATGAAGTCCGTACTCTTGCCAGCCGCACCCAGGAGTCCACCACCAAAATCAACACCATGATTGCCCATCTGCAACAGGGTGCCGCCAATGCCTCCAAGGTTATGGCACGCAGTCTGGATCGTGCTCACGAAGGTGTGGACAAGGCCGCACAGGCCAGCAAGGCACTGGATAATATCACTCAGCTGATTTCCAGTATGAATGAAATGAACATTCAGATTGCCAGTGCCGCAGAAGAACAAAGCGCAGTTGCTGAAGAAATGAACCTGAACCTGACTCGTATCAACGAAGCGGCTGACCAAACGGCTGACGCCTCCGAACAAACCGCCACCAGCAGCCATGAAATTGCCCGTCTGGCTCATGACCTCAAGGCAACTGCTGGTCAGTTCAAGGTCTGAGTCTTCTAGTCTCTGCTGCCAGAGGGCAGCAGAGAGGGTATACTGCAAAAACGTTTTGTTATTTCGCTGAAGGTCAGGCTATGCTGCTCAAGCGTCCACTACTGAACACCCTATTGTTGTTGCTGGCTTTGCTGGCCACAATGCAGCGTGTACTTACGCCCTTCGGTATTCCAGCGCTGATCCCAAGAGACCTTTAATGAAAGTGAATCGCACACTGCTGTATGCCGGTGCCTTTTTGCTGGTGCTGCTGGCCTTTTTCCAGATTCAAGGCGGTGTAGAGAAAGCACAACAAAACCAGAACCCGGCACTCAGTGACAAACCTCAGGGCGCACCCTTCACCCTGCAAAGCAAGCAAGGTGAAGTCTCTCTCAGCGACTTTGAAGGTCGACTGGCGCTGGTTTATTTTGGTTACACCTGGTGCCCGGATATCTGTCCTGCATCCATGATGTTTATGGCGCGAGCAGTTAACAACCTGCCCGAAGATCTACGCAGCAGCATTCAGCCGATTTTTATTTCGGTAGATCCTGAACGGGACACCCCGGAAAGGCTGGCGGCTTATGTTGATTTTTTTGAGGCCGGTATTCTTGGATTGACCGGTGAAGAGCAAACACTGAAAACACTGAGTCAGGCCTATGGTGCCTTTTATCGTTATGTCGAAGTGGATTCTGCCATGGGATACGCGGTAGATCACACCTCGGACTTTTATCTGGTGAATCATCGTGGTGAACTGCTCGCCACACTACCTCATGCAATCAATGGCAACCAGTTGACTCAAACACTGGTTGACGCCCTGAAAAATAATCTTTGAACCGGAGTCTTATATGAAACGTTTTTTCTTTGCTTCACTGCTGCTGCTCAGCTTAAGCCTGCCTCTGCAAGCCATGGATATTCAAACCAAGGATGCTTATGTACGTGCTGTACCGCCTGTCTCAGAGGTAACAGCGGCCTTTATGCAGCTGCACAACAATAGTCAGCAGGATCGAAAACTGGTCGCTGCCAGCAGTCCGGCATCTAAAATTGTAGAACTGCACACCCACACCGCTGTTGATGGTGTTATGCAGATGCGACAGGTTGAATATATCAACCTGCCAGCCGGTGGTTTTGCTGAACTCAAGCCAGGTGGCTTACACCTGATGCTGATTGGCCTTAAACAACCATTAAAAGTGGATGAGCGTGTACAGATTAGTCTGTCACTGGATGATGGCAGCATCATTGAGCTGGATGTGCCTGTGCGTCCAATGCAGATGATGATGCAGCACCAGCACCAGCACCAGCACCAGCATTAAAACCTGCTGGATCAGATAGCGGGCAATTGTTTACGCACTTTGCGAACGAAGCTTCTGATCAACTTCAAATCCATCTTCAGCAGCTGTTTCTGTCTTGCTGTGAGTTGCTGAAGATCCAACCAACCATCCGCCTGCCGCCCCGCCTTTAAGCTAACCAACTGTGCCTGCAACAACAAGCCTTGCAGTGAATCCAGCGCCTCAATCAAGTCAATCGCCTCTGCCGCCTGCAGTTGCTGCTGTGTCACCAAAGCCATTAATCTGTCCCGGGTCGAAATTTCCATCACACCCTGCATCAAACAAAAAAGCCTTGTTGCTGACTGCAAGGGTAACAACCCCTGACGCTTCAGATTCAGTGCATGGGCATGGGGAGCTTCCTGACCATCACTGACCAGACGATCAAAAGCATCCAGCGCAACAGGGATCTCATCGAGCAACTCACCCATTTCATGTAAAAATCCGTGTGCCTTTGGCAGCAAAGCAGCCAGCTCAACACGAAAAGCCTGAGCCAGAGCGGCATCACCATAGATAGGGTTAAAGTCCAGCAGGATATTGGATAGCTGTACTTTTTTGACCACACGGCCTGCTGTCCACAGGCGCATTTGCTCAATCCATTCTGACAGGCGTTTACGCCATAACGGCCAGCGAGCCATAACATGCCCTTTGCACAGCGGAATACCTGCTTGATCCAGACGATCCGTAAAGCCTTCTGCCAGGTGCTGAAACCAGGTATCAATCTCCTGATAACGGTGATCCGGAAAATCCTCCAGAATCATGGCATTATCCTGATCCGGGCGTAACAGGCTTTCATGACGGGCGGCAGAACCCAATTGCAGCACACAAAAACCAATCGGCGGCTCCCCCCAACCGTTACTGCGCATTGCTGCCAGGCTTTCCTCCAGTGCTTGTTGATATAACCAGTCATTGTGATCACTGATCAACTGGCTGATGCGCCAGGCAGGTACGTCCAGCCTTAACAACACCTGCACCAACTGCTGCTGCCAGGGTTTGATCAGTTGAGCATCCAGATATTTTGGACACTCAACCAGCACCTCCTGTAGCGGTGCCAACACCTGGGCATCACTGCTCTGCAAACCACCGGGATGCTGAAACACTTGCCGCCACGGGGAAGATCTGGACAAATACTGCATAACGCCTCCCTGTCTTATTTTTAAATTTTTCTGCTGTATTCATTCTAGTGATGATCCGGGTTAAACCCAATAAAAAAAGCCCTGCAACCAAGTGATTACAGGGCATTTTCAAAACAGGAAAAGGGATTAACCCAGCTTGCGGCCTTTGTTGGCAGCAATACGCAGACGCAGGGCGTTCAGTTTAATAAAACCTTCCGCATCTTTCTGGTTGTAAGCACCAGCATCATCTTCAAAGGTGGCAATGTTTTCATCAAACAAGGTATCAGCGGACTCACGGCCTACAGGAACTACGTTACCCTTGTAGAGTTTGACGCGCACCTTGCCGTTCACCACTTCCTGAGACTCATCAATCATGGTCTGCAGCAGTTTGCGCTCCGGGCTCCACCAGTAACCGTTATAAATCATCTCGGCATAACGTGGCATCAGTTCGTCTTTCAGGTGTGCCACTTCACGATCCAGGGTGATGGATTCAATAGCACGGTGGGCTTTCATCATGATGGTGCCGCCGGGTGTTTCATAAGCACCACGGGACTTCATACCCACATAGCGGTTTTCGACGATATCCAGACGACCGATACCGTTGGCTCCACCCAGCTTGTTCAGTTTTTCCAGCACTTCATGCGGCTTCAGACGTTCACCGTCGATGGCAACAATGTCACCCTTCTCATAGGTGAGTTCAATGTAGGTCGGGATATCAGGTGCTGCTTCCGGGCTGACACTCCAGCGCCACATGTCTTCTTCAGGTTCTGCCCAGGGATCTTCCAGAATGCCGCCTTCGTAAGAAATGTGCAGCAGGTTGGCATCCATGGAATAAGGAGATTTTTTACCCTGTTTGGCAAAATCAACCGGAATATTGTGTTCTTTGGCATAACCCATGAGTTTTTCACGGGACAAGAGATCCCATTCACGCCAGGGGGCAATCACTTTTACACCAGGCTTAAGCGCATAAGCACCCAGCTCAAAACGCACCTGATCGTTACCCTTACCGGTGGCACCATGAGAGATAGCATCAGCATTGGTCTGGTTGGCAATTTCCACCAGACGCTTGGCAATCAGCGGACGGGCAATGGAAGTGCCCAGCAGGTATTCACCTTCATAAATGGTATTGGCACGGAACATCGGGAACACATAGTCACGCACAAACTCTTCGCGCAGGTCTTCGATGTAAATTTCCTTCACACCCATGGCAATGGCCTTGGCACGCGCAGGCTCCAGCTCCTCACCCTGCCCCAGATCCGCAGTGAAAGTAACCACCTCGCAACCATAGGTGTCTTCCAGCCACTTCAGGATGATTGAAGTATCCAAACCACCGGAATAGGCCAGCACGACCTTTTTTACATCAGACATGATTTCTCCTCAAAGTGTTCTGACCTAACGCCAGAAGCAGGAACAATGAACAGCAAAAGGGCTGCAAAAGCAGCCCAGAAACCGGATAAAAGGATTATAACGCAAGGAACACAGATCGTCAGCGCTGACTTGATCAGATCAGAACAGAGGCTTGATTTCCAGTTCCCGCTCCAATTTGATGGTGACTCTGCGGTTGGTGGCACGACCCTGCGCGGTTCTGTTATCCGCTATGGGGTAACGCTGACCGTGATACTGGGAGACAATCAACTCCTGCGGCATACCCCGTGCGAGCATATATTCCGTCACGGCATCGGCTCTACGACTGGATAACTCGCGGTTATCACGACGAGTACCGGAAGCATCCGAGTGACCATCCACCATCACCACAATCACCTCAGGGTCTGCATAGGTATAACGCACAATCAGATCCAGCTGATCACGATCTGCCTGAGTCAACTCTGCACCACCCAAGTGAAAATTGATCATAACATCGCGTATTTGGTCATAGTTAACGGGCAACAGCTGAGCCTGGCACAACTGGAAATCGGCAAAAGCGGGATGAAAATGCAGCGGCGTCAGACTGGCACGACGACGCTCAATACGGGAATCACGGTCTTCCTGCACCATGGAAGGCATCAACCCCTGACGCAGGCTTTCGAGTACCAGCTCGGTTTGTTGCGTAGCAATCCGCATCGGGCGATCCGTGGTCACCAGATCATAACTACCCAGATGATGTGTACCTGTACCAGGCAACCACTGAGGCGCCATGGCAACCAGTTGAACCTGACCGGGACGGAAAGCATGACGGAAAGGTTGGATCTCCATACGAACCGACTCACCGGCACGGTGAATAAAACGGGCTTCACCAAAATTAGGGATATAATGCGTCAGTTCACAGTTTAACTGCGAAGGGTTGCTGGCCTGCCACAAACCGGGTTCATAACCCGCCTGCCAGGTGCTGGCCTGCACACCGGAAGCACCCAGCAGCAAAGCTGCAGCGGCATATAAATGCTTCAGTTTACCTGTACGCCCTGTTGTCGATGTGGCAGTTAAGTCAGACACACTGGAATCCTTCTTGAAAAATCCGGGGGTTATCCCGCTTTTGTCACTCAAATCACTTTCTGTGATGCTCTACCGACCTATCGACCCGGCAGTGTGTAACTTTAGCAAAACAACTGAAAAATACAGGGGCTATGTTAAGCTAGTCTTGGCATCAACCCAAGTCTTTAATTCCCACGCCGGTCAGGAGCTTTGCGTGAACAGTCAGTCCAGTGTCAAACATCCCATGTCCCGCCGCTTCCGGGGCTACCTGCCCGTTGTTATTGATGTTGAAACAGCCGGTTTTAATGCTGCCACTGACGCCCTGCTGGAAGTCTCTGCCACCACCCTGACCATGGATGAAAACGGCATGATCCTGCCAGATCACAGTGTTTCACGCCATCTGATTCCTTTTGAAGGAGCCAATATTGAGCAGGCGGCGCTGGATTTCACCAAAATCGACCTGAACAGCAGCTTTCGCCAGAGTATTGCTGTGGCAGAAGACAAAGCACTGGGTGAGATTTTTAAGACAGTGCGCAAGGCCATCAAGGCTCACAGCTGCTCGCGTGCGATACTGGTCGGACACAATGCCAGCTTTGACTTGGCTTTTATCAATGCTGCTGTTGAACGCTGCGCCATCAAACGCAACCCTTTCCATCCCTTTTCCAGTTTTGACACCGCCACACTGGGCGCACTGGCCTTTGGTCAGACAGTGCTGGCTCGTGCTTGCAAAGCAGCCGGTATTGCCTTTGATAACCGTGAAGCTCACTCTGCCAGTTATGACACAGAAAAAACCGCCGAGCTCTTTTGTGCGGTGATCAACACCTGGCACGAACTCGGCGGCTGGGAACTGGCGCTCAGGACTATGCCCGAGCAGGAATAACAATCAAGCCTGAGCTTGAGCCGCTTCTTCCACCATTTTTTGCAGTTCACCCTGCTGGTGCAGATCAAGGATGATGTCACAACCACCCACCAGCTCACCTTTCAGCCACAGCTGAGGAAAGGTTGGCCAGTTAGCAAACTTCGGTAGCTCGGCACGGACATCGGGATGCTCCAGAATATTAACAAAAGCAAATTTCTGACCACAGGCCATCAGTGATTGTACCGCCTGTGCAGAAAAACCACACTGGGGCATCTGCGGGTTGCCTTTCATATAAAGCAGTACGGGGTTGCTGGAAATCTGTTCTTTGATGGTATCAAGGGTAGAGGACATTAAAGCTCACCTTTTGCATTAAGGAAAAATCACAGGGGATAAACCCGACTAAGTTAGTCAATTTTAGCGGTCTAACCCGCCGAATAACAAGTGACATAGAAAAATTTAACACCTTCTTGCCAGCAACTGGGCAAGTGCTTAGACTGAATGTTTTTTTCGGGTTCGCCCGCTTTCTCAGGAGGAATTTTGCACCATGGCTCACTCTGCCCTGATGCACACTTATGGTCGCTTACCCGTTGCTTTCATCGAAGGCAAGGGTTCATGGCTGACCGACACCAATGGCAAAACCTATCTGGATGCTTTAAGCGGCATTGCAGTCTGCGGTCTGGGTCACGCCCATCCTACAGTCACCCGCGCTATCTGTGATCAGGCTAGCCGATTGGTGCATACCTCCAATCTTTATCAGATTCCTGCTCAGGAAGCAGCCGGTCAGAAACTGATCGAACTGTCCGGCATGGACAAGGTGTTTTTCTGTAATTCAGGTGCTGAGGCCAACGAGGGTGCCATTAAACTGGCACGCCTGCATGGTCATAAAAAGGGCATTGAAGTACCGCATGTGCTGGTAATGGAAAATGCTTTTCATGGCCGCACCCTGGCAACCCTGACCGCTACCGGCAATCGCAAGGTGCAGGCGGGCTTTGAGCCACTGGTCACCGGCTTTATCCGTTGTGCCTATAATGATCTGGATGCCGTCAAAAACATTGTGGAACGGCGCACGGATATTGCCGCCATTCTGATCGAACCCATTCAGGGCGAAGGCGGGCTGGCCGTTGCTTCGGATGAAGTGATGAATGGCCTGCGCCAGCTCTGTGACCAGCATAACCTGCTGTTGATGCTGGACGAGGTTCAAACGGGTAATGGCCGTACCGGTACTTATTATGCTTTCCAGCGTTATGACTGGAGGCCTGATGTGGTAACCACTGCCAAAGGCCTGGGCAACGGCTTCCCGATTGGTGCCGTGATGGCACAGGGTGCTGCTGCTGAACTCTTCCAGCCGGGTTACCACGGCTCCACCTATGGTGGCACCCCACTGGGTAGCGCCACTGTGCTGGCGGTACTGGAAACACTGGAAAAAGAACAACTCTGTGCCCGTGCAGCCACGCTGGGTGAACGCATTACATCCGGTTTGCAAACAGCACTGGAGGGTGTACAGGGCTTTAAAGGCATGCGTGGTCGTGGCCTGATGATTGGCATAGAGCTGGATCAACCCTGTGGTGAGCTGGTACAACTGGCTCTGGATGCAGGACTGCTGATCAACGTTACCGCCGGTCAGGTTGTACGCCTGTTGCCACCACTGACCTTTACCGATGCAGAGGCTGATCAACTGATCAGCCAGTTAAGCCAGCTAATCCGGGATTGGCTGGCATCACGGAGTTAATCATGAGTGTCAGACATTTTTTAACCCTGACAGACCTGTCCCCACAGGAACTGGAGCGCCTGATTCAGCGTGCGATTGAGCTGAAGCGCCGCCACAAGTCAGGCATCATTGATGAGCCGCTCAAGAATCGTGTGCTGGCAATGATTTTTGAGAAGTCATCCACCCGCACCCGCGTCTCTTTTGAAGCGGGTATGATTCAGCTCGGCGGTGGCTCCATTTTTCTGTCACCGCGTGATACCCAACTGGGACGCGGTGAGCCGCTGGAAGACACCGCCAGAGTGCTGTCTGAGATGGTGGATGCCATTATGGTACGCACCTACTCTCATCAGGATCTGGAAAAACTGGCCAGCTACTCCACCATCCCTGTCATCAATGCCCTGACGGATGATTTTCATCCCTGTCAGCTGCTGGCCGATGTACAAACCTTTGTGGAGTGTCGCGGCAGCCTGCAGGGCAAAACCGTCACCTGGATTGGTGATGGCAACAACATGTGCAACTCCTACATGAAGGCGGCACGCCAGTTCGACTTCCAGCTACGCATCTGCTGCCCGGAAGGTTATGAACCCAGCGCCAGCCTGATGGAAGATTATGCAGATCGTATCACCTTGATTCGCGAGCCAAAGGCTGCAGTGAAAGATGTACAATTGGTTGTCACCGATGTCTGGGCTTCCATGGGTCAGGAAGAAGAACAAGCACGCCGCAAGCGGGATTTTGCACCTTATCAGGTTTCACCGAAACTGATGGATCACGCAGCCAAAGATGCGCTGTTCATGCACTGCCTGCCCGCCCACCGAGGCGAAGAAGTCAGTGAAGACATGCTGGATGATTACCGTTCAGTCGTCTGGCAGGAAGCAGGCAACCGCCTGCACGCACAAAAAGCGCTGCTGGAGTTTCTGATTGTTGGGTCACCCACTCTGGCAGGGGCCTGATGATGCAACCGCCCATCCGCTTAACTCAATACAGCCACGGCGCAGGTTGTGGCTGCAAAATTTCACCCAAGGTACTGGACACCATTCTGGCCGCTGCAGGCAGTCAGACAGCTGATCCTCGTCTCTGGGTCGGTAATGCATCACGGGATGATGCAGCGGTGTTTGAATTAAATGCCGAACAGGGTGTGGTTTCCACCACCGATTTTTTTATGCCGATTGTGGATGACCCCTTTGATTTTGGTCGCATTGCCGCCACCAACGCCATCAGTGATATCTACGCCATGGGTGCCACACCTTTGATGGCCATTGCCATTCTCGGCTGGCCGGTCAGTCTGCTGCCCGCAGAAGTTGCCGGTGAAGTGGTACGTGGTGCCCGCAGTGTTTGTGACGCGGCTCAAATAGCATTGGCCGGTGGTCACTCCATTGATGCGCCAGAACCCATTTTTGGTCTGGCGGTCACCGGTCTGGTGCAGAAGACACAGCTGAAACGCAATGACACAGCCAAAGCCGGAGATCGCCTGTATCTGACCAAACCCCTCGGCATAGGTATTCTGACCACAGCAGAAAAACAAAACAAACTTCTCCCTCAGGATGTGGGTGTTGCTTGTGACCTGATGTGCACTCTGAATAAAATCGGCTCAGAATTAGCAAAACTGCCCGGTGTTTCCGCCATGACCGATGTCACCGGTTTTGGTTTGCTCGGGCATCTGGTCGAAATGGCAGATGGCAGTGGCCTGACTGCACTGATTAATGATGCAACCGTTCCACGCATCCCATCGGCTGATTTTTATCTGGCACAAGGTTGTGTGCCCGGCGGCACAGATCGCAACTTTGACAGCTACGGTCACCGTATTGCCCCACTGAGTAACAGCCAGCGCCAGCTTTTATGTGACCCTCAGACCAGTGGTGGATTGCTGGTTGCAGTTGCACCCGATGCTGAAGCAGCCTTTTTATCCATCACCGCAGCACAGGGGCTGGATCTGCACCCCATCGGGGAACTGGTAACTGCCAGAAAGCTGGCTGTTGAGGTTATCAATGCCTGAACAAACCGCTGACTATCGAAGTATTCTGCTGTCCCGCGTACCCTTGATGGACACCCGTGCACCGATTGAATTTGCACAGGGCAGCTTCCCCACTGCTATCAACCTGCCGCTGATGACGGATGCTGAACGCACCCAGATTGGCACCTGTTACAAACAACAGGGACAGGAAGCGGCTATCAAGCTGGGTCACCAGCTGGTTCAGGGATCAGTCAAGGCGGATCGTGTTGCGGCCTGGCTCAACTTTGCCCACAAACATCCAGAAGGTTACCTCTACTGCTTTAGAGGCGGGCTGCGCTCGCAGATTGTACAACAATGGCTGCAAGAAGCCGGTGTTGACTACCCGCGTATCAGCGGTGGTTACAAGGCACTGCGACAATTCCTGATCCAGACCACTGATCAGGCCGTAAACAACCATTCTTTACTAGTACTGGGCGGTATGACCGGCAGCGGCAAAACCGAGCTACTGGCCAGACTACCGAACAGTGTGGATCTGGAGGCTCATGCACATCACCGAGGTTCCAGCTTTGGTCGCCATGCCACAGCTCAACCAGCCCAGATCGATTTTGAAAACCGCCTCGGTGTTGATCTGCTGCACAAACATGAGCAGGGTTTCCGACAACTGATTGTGGAAGACGAAAACCAGACCATCGGACGTTGTGCACTGCCCCACAGCTGGGTCAGCAGCATGAAAACGGCTCCCATCATCTGGCTGGAAGCGCCACTGGAAGAACGTATTAACCGTGTATTAAAAGACTATGTGACCGACCTGAGACAAGAATTTATTGCCACACAGGGAAAAATAAACGGCACTGCAGCTTTTGCAGATCACCTGTTGAACAGTCTGGATCGGATCATCAAGCGGTTGGGATCACTGCGCCATCGTCAGTTAAAAGAGATCATGCAGGCAGCACTGGAACAACCGGATGCAGAAACTGCGCTGGGGTTACACCGTGAATGGATTCAGCGGATGCTGCAGGATTATTATGATCCGATGTATCACTTTCAGCGCGAAAAAAAGGCTGATCAGATACGTTTCAGGGGCAGTAAACAGGAAGTACTCAACTATCTCGCATCACAAGGTTAAAAAACCCTGCCACTTGGCAGGGTTTTTGTCACCACAAAACCACTATCAGACCAGGTTTTGTGCATCAGCAGAACCAGTGCTCTGACCCGTTGCAGGTGATGCACCCTCAGTGCTTTCTTTGACAGCAACAGCCACATCTTCACGCTCACGGGCAGCTTGTGTGCTCACTTCAGCGGCACTGGCAGTATTCTGAGCCACCTCAATGGCTGGACGAATGATGGTGCCAGCGGTACGGTTTGATTCGTACAGGGGTACTTGTTCTGTTGTCTCACCCAAACGAGTCACCACATCAGAAGGCTGAGTGGATACTGCTGCTGCGGCTTCAGCACCGGCAACCGATACCGGACTACTGGATGCCTGTTCTTCAACAGCATTTTCATCATTGGCACGGATATTCTGAAAACTACGCATATCCTGGCTTTGCGCCTGACGCATGGCAGCAGATGTTTGATTGTTTACGTTGGACTCAATCATGGCGGCACCTCGTTGGATTACTTTTTCTTAGACTAGACAATCGGCATGAATAGTTCAATCTTTAACCAACAAAAGCATAAAAAAACCCACCCCCGGCTCACCGGTAGAGTGGGTTTCTGAAGTTGCATGATCCAATCAGTGATCGTGCAGATCACCTTCATGAGCGTGACCATGCTGAACTTCTTCTTCACGTGCATCACGGATAGACTCAACACTGCCTTTAAAAGTCAGCGCCACACCAGCCAGCGGATGATTGGCATCAATGGTGACAGTTTCTTCATTGGCATCGACTACAGTCACAACCATAGCACCACCGGGACCCTGAGTCTGAAACTGCATACCCGGCTCAATGGCATCAACACCCTGAAAGGCTTCGCGCTGAACCTGCTGAACCAGATTATCATCACGCTCGCCATAACCTTCCGAAGGTTCAACGGCCACTTCAAATGCATCACCAACACTGCGACCTTCCAGCTTTTTTTCCAAACCCGGAATAATATTGCTGTGACCATGCAGATAAAAAAGCGGGTTGCCGCCCTGGGATGAATCAAGCACCTGGCCTTCACCATTGGTCAGCGTGTAATGAATGGCAACGACCTTATTGGCTGCAACTTGCATAGGTTGATCCTGTTGTTAATGAATTGAATCGCCATTTTAGCCAATCTTGTTGCTTCCACACAAACTTAGACGACATTTTCTTTTATGCCGAGACTGTTTTATTCATGCGCGGGGATGTTTAGACTAGTCCAATCTTTCCTTCGACCACCCTTGGTACTGCTTGTGCATAAGACCCCCGGTCTAAGTGTTTTATTGGCTTTACTGCTCAGTCTACTGCTGGTCGGCTGCGCATCAAAATCCGAGCTGGATCGGCCGGCACCGGCAGGTCACCGTCCGGTATATCAGCCCAATGGACAAGAAAGTTTTGCCCAGATTGCCCGTAAACACCAAATAAATGAAACCCAGCTGCGCCGTTACAACCCACGCAGCCAGCAAAACCCTCCGCCCAGAGATCGCCGCCTGCGTATTCCTGAGCGTAATGAAGATGCACCAGCAGAAGGCCCCTATTATTACCGTATACAGGCTGGTGACACCCTGAGCGTGCTGGCGCAGCATTTTCATATTTCGCTAATCAGCCTGATGCAGGAAAACCCGGGATTAAAACCGGAACGTCTGCACATTGGGCAGCGCATTATTATCCCAGTTTACGGCAGGGACACTAATCAATACCGCTGGCCTGTGGATCAACCCAGCGTAAGAATCAATTTTTCATGGCAACGCTGGGGTTTACATCAGGGATTGGCACTGGAAACCAAAACAAGACAGGAAGTTTTTCCCATTGCACCGGGACGAGTGGTGTTTGCCGGTGAGATGCGTGGTTTTGGGCGAGTGGTGATTGTTGATCACGGCGGTGAGCGCCAGTCTGTTTATGCTTACTGTCGCGCCCTGTTTGTGGATCAGGGCGCTCCCTTGTCCGGTCGTTATCCGGTCTGCTCAGCAGGCAGACAAAGCCAGATAGAAAAACCCGGCATTTATTTTGAGTTACGGGTCCAAGGCCAGCCGGTTGCACCGGAAAACTACCTGCCAGCCCTGCCCTGGCCATAACAACAAACCTTAGCAAAATCCGCGTAAATCCTCGCCCATTTTTGCATATCATCAGCAGCCAGTACAAACGTCATGCGAGCGCAGGGTATTTTGCAATTAAAGGCCGCAGGACTGTCGGTCTCTGCCAATGGAGGCCAGCGTAAGACGAGTCACGCACTCGCAGCTGCCTGAGAAGTTGGAAGCCTCGCCCGTGGTGCTTTAGCTTAGGGCAGGGAGCAGTCACAGGACTGATTGAATCCACTGAAACAGTAATTCCCAATTGGTGATGATCTGGGTTTGAATCATTTGGGTGGAGCCGTTTCTCCCAGCAGCAAATCCCGGTGAACCTCGGCCAGGCGTTTGAGTTCCTGCCATACTGCTTCCACCCTCGCCAGGCGTTTACGCTCCGGCTGGGCGGCGAGCCAAAAACTGCGGGTTAAGCTGAGTTGATCCGGCAGCAGGGGTTGTAACTCAGGGGCTTCCTGAGCCAGAAAGCAGGGCAGGATAGCCACACCCAATCCAGCGCGTGCCATGGAATACTGGGTGACCACACTGGTGCTGCGAAAGGCTGGCTGGGCATCCGGCAACAGGCGATCCATGTAGTTCAGCTGGTCAGTGAACATCAACTCATCAATGTAACCAATCAGCCGGTGATGATTCAGGTCTTCCAGACTCTCCAGCGCTGGTGCCTGATCCAGATAAGCCTGAGTAGCATAGAGTTGCAGGCGGTAATCACAGAGCTTGGTGACCACCAGGCTGGTGTGGCGCGGGCGTTCGATGCTGACGGCCATATCGGCTTCATGGCGGGTGAGTTTGACAAAACGTGGCATCGGTAATAACTCCACCACCAAACGCGGATGCATCCGGCAAAAGTCAGCCAGTTTGGGTGCAATAAAAAAGCTGCCAAACCCTTCGGTGGAGCCTATCCGTACCGATCCAATTCGTTCTTCACCCAGCCCTTGCAAAATTTCACTGGCGGTTAAGGCCTGTTGCTCCATCTTGCGGGCAGTGGCCAGTAATAACTGCCCCTGACTGGTCAGTTGATGGCCTTCTGGCCCACGCTCAAACAACTGCACTTCCAGACCGGCTTCCAGTTTATGTATGCGCCGGGAGATGGTGGAAGCATTGATACGCAGGCGTTTGGCTGCTTCACTGAGTTTTTCGGTGCGCGCCACTTCCAGAAAAATTCGAATGTCTTCCCAGTCCATTGTGTCCTCGATAAGCCGTTGTTTTATTGCCTTGCAATTTTGCAAGGCTGCCTTGCATCCATAGGCCTTGTCAAGCGTGTGGTCGGGTGTCTAACATGCAAGCACTCTGCAAGAAAACAACAACAACACACCCGATAACGAGGTAAGCCATGACAGTACGTCAAACTCCCATGATTATTGGTGGCGAAAAAGTCATCTCCAAATCCACTGACTGGCGTGATGTGCTGAATCCAGCCACGCAGGAAGTGGTTGCACGTGTACCCTTCTGTACGCTGGATGAAGTGGACGCGGCCATCAACAATGCCAACGCAGCTTACAAAACCTGGCGCAACACCTCGCTGGGTGCACGTATGCGTATCATGCTGAAGTTCCAGCAACTGATGCGTGAAAACGCCAAAGATCTGGCGGCTCTGATTACTGAAGAACACGGTAAAACCCTGCCGGATGCCGAGGGTGAAGTGGGTCGTGGTCTGGAAGTCATTGAACATGCCTGTTCCATCCCGACGCTGCAGCTGAGTGAACTGGCCGAAAATGTCGCCACTGGTGTGAATGTCTACACCTTAAAACAACCTCTGGGTGTGGGCGCGGGTATCACGGCGTTTAACTTCCCTGTGATGCTGCCCTGTTTTATGTTCCCGATTGCTGTGGCAACCGGCAACACCTTTGTACTCAAGCCTTCTGAGCAAGATCCAACGTCCTCCCTGCGTCTGGTTGAGCTGGCACACGAAGCCGGTCTGCCACCGGGTGTGCTAAACGTGGTACACGGTGGGCCAGAAGTGGCTGCACGCCTGTGTCAGCACGAACACATCAAAGCGGTCTCCTTCATTGGCTCCAGCCATGTCGGTGAACAGGTTTACCAGATGGCGAGTAATGCCGGTAAGCGCGCTCAGTGCATGATGGGTGCCAAAAACCATTGTGTGATCCTGCCGGATGCCAATAAAAATCAGGCGATTGATGCCCTGCTGGGCTCTGCCTTTGGTGCGGCGGGTCAGCGTTGTATGGCTAATCCCGTAGTCGTGCTGGTGGGTGAAGCGCGTCAGTGGGCGGATGACATTGTTGAACGCTCCAAAACCATGATTGTTGGCCCCGGCACTAATGTAAAAGCCGATGTTTGCCCAGTGGTTTCACCCCAGGCCAAAGAACGCATTATCCGCCTGATTGATTCTGGTGTAGAGCAGGGTGCAACCCTGGCGCTGGATGGCCGCGACTGTGTGGTGGAAGGTTATGAGAAGGGCAACTTTGTTGGCCCAACCGTATTCACCAAGGTCAGCAAAGAAATGAACATCTACAACCAGGAGATTTTTGGTCCGGTGCTGTGTGTAGTGGAAGTGGACACCCTGGATGAAGCCATTGCCTTCATTAATGACAATGAAAACGGCAACGGCACCTCTATCTTCACCGCATCCGGCTGGGCAGCTCACAAGTTCCAGAACGAAATTGATGTGGGTCAGGTAGGTATCAACATGCCGATCCCGGTTCCGGTGGCCTACTTCAGCTTCACTGGTTCTCGTGCTTCCCGTCTGGGTCCATTGGGTCCCAACGGTAAAGAAGCCGTGAAGTTCTGGACGCACAGCAAAACTGTCACCGAGCGCTGGTTCGAGCCGGACAGTATTTCTGCCGGTGTGAATACCACCATCTCGATGAAGTAAGCTTTTCATCAGGTAAAAGAGTTTCACGCTCTGCCATCTTGACCCCGCTACGGCGGGGTTTTTTGTGGGTTATAATCCGGGTATTCCACTCCTCTTGCTTAGGATTACTGTGACTGATTCTGTTAAAAAAATTCCTGTCCACCTGATCACCGGTTTTCTGGGTGTTGGCAAAACCACCGCCATCA
>NZ_JACUUA010000185.1 GCF_014859565.1 Marinospirillum sp.
CACGAATTTGCCGGTTGGATTGATGTGGTAACGCGTATCCTTGTGCAATAGATCAGTTGGAATGACGTGTTTAACAATCAGCTCCATCACCGCTTCCTGCAAATCCTTCTGAGATACTTCCGGATTATGCTGAGTGGACAGTACCACGGCATCAATGCCCACCACCTTACCATTCTCATAACGGCAGGTGACCTGGCTTTTAGCATCCGGACGCAGCCAGTTCAGCAGGCCGCTTTTGCGAACTTCGGCCTGACGCTCTACCAGACGGTGTGCAAAAGTGATCGGGGCAGGCATTAATACATCGGTTTCGTTAGAGGCATAACCAAACATCAGACCCTGGTCGCCAGCGCCCTGATCTTCTGGTTTCTGACGATCCACACCCTGAGCAATATCCACCGACTGTTTACCGATGATGTTGATCACACCACAGGTGTCACCATCAAACCCCACCTCAGACGAGGTGTAACCGATATCCTTGATGACACCGCGTACCAGATCTTCCAGATCCACCCAGGCAGAGGTTGAAATCTCACCACCCACAATCGCCACACCGGTTTTCACCATGGTTTCACAGGCAACACGGGCGTGTTTGTCTTCAGCAATAATGGCGTCCAGCACTGCATCAGAAATCTGGTCAGCCAGCTTGTCGGGATGCCCTTCGGACACGGATTCGGAAGTAAAAAGGGAATATTCGCTCATAACAGCCTAACGCTCCTGATGGCTTGAATTTGTGTCGGCATTTTAACCCGCAGGGGCAGGGGTTGCACTTGAAAAAAAACGCTGTTCATCCTGAGCATCTCAACTTGACAAGCTCGTGCGACAGAATAAGCTGCATGGCTTGTATAACAATCCAATGACCCAGCAGGCGACCCGATGGTTTCTTTTAACATTTCAGATCTAGTGGATCAATTTGATCCGCAGACTTTTTCACGCGGCAAGACCTATCTGAAACAGGGTCGCATACTGGAGTTCAGAGAACACAAGGAAGAAAGCTATGTTGATGCCAGGGTTCGTGGTAGTGGTTCAAAAGTTTATAAAGTACGGGTTGCAGATACATCAACCGGCCTGATCTGTCGATGCACCTGCCCGGTTAGGCACGAATGCAAACACGCTGCGGCAGTTGCCTTGTATTGGCTGGATGCGAGCGCGAAGGAAGAGGCTGCAAAATCGATAAGAATCCCCCCTCGCCTTGCCAGCAAACCGGCTGAAGCCAGCAGCAGTAAAAAAGAACAGCTGAAAAAATGGCTGGAAACACTGCCACCAAACAGTACATCCCAGCCACCTTTAATGCCCATGCCGGGTAAACACCAGCTGCTGTATTTTCTTAAAGTCGCTCCCGGCGGCAAGGCACGCATCACCATTAGAAAAGCCTATTTAAAAAAGAACGGCGAGTGGAGCCAGATCACTCACTACTCACCCAATATGTTTGAGCTAGGCTTTCATCGTCCGGGGCATCTGGAACCGATTGATACCAGTATTTTACAGCTGATTGTTAATCATCAAAACAACTACGAATTTTTCCTGAGCGGCAAAAAAGGTTTTCTGGCACTAACAGAAATGCTGCGCAGCAATCGTTTACTGCTGGATGAAAGTTATCAACCTCTGGAGCAAGGGGCAGAACAGACGCTTTCCGTCTGCTGGAAGTCTACCGATGAGCAACATCTGCGGCTAAGTATTGAACTATCGGAAAGTGAGCAGTGGCAATTGATTGTTACTGAACCACCCTGTTACCTGGATGAAAAACGCGGGTTAATCGGCCCGCTGCAATCCCACATTGATGCGGATCGTCTGCACCATCTGCTGCAATTTCCTGAAGTACATCAGGATGAGCTTCGGGTAGTAGCACCCAGCCTGCGACTCAGCTTCCCCAAAGAGCAGTTGCCGCTGCCAGAAGAGCCTGATCTGAAAGAGGTTTCCAGCCCGCAACCCAAACTGACACTGATTTCAAGCAACAAGTTTGATCTTGCCATTCCCGGCTTGTTATTCAGCTTTGTTTACGGTGACCTAGAGATTCCGGTTCGTGATGAAGTTATTTCCGAAACTGTTCAGACCGTGATGCATAACGGTAAAACCTACCTTCTGACTCGCAATGCACAACAGGAGAAAACTGCCGTAGATCGGATTGTCTCCATGAACCTGGTTGCCTTTGAGAATCTGCATGATCAACACCTGTTCTGGTCTGTACAACACAGCACGCCCACAGAGCTTTTTAATCGCTGGCAGCAGTTGATAGATAAAGAGCTGCCACAACTGGAAAAAGAAGGCTGGCTGATCGAAATAGATCCCAGTTACCAATTGAAAACCAGCCCCGCCCAGCTGGACTTTAATATCAAAGACAGCAGCAACCACTGGTTTGAATTCTCCCTTGCCATCAACTACGGCGACTACCGTTTATCCACCACTGAATTGGTCGCTATCTGGTTGGAAGAGGGTCGCCCAGATCAGCTGGTGATACCTATTGAAGATGAGTGGGTCAGCCTGGATACTCAGCCCTTGCAACCCATACATGATTTATTGCAGGCACTCTACAAAAGCAAAAAACTTGACCAGCCAATGCGTCTGCCTGCTTATCAAGCCGCTCAGCTGGAGGCATTGAATCTTGATGACCGCCAGGCACCCCTGACCCGTAAACTCATTCAGCAGCTGAAGCATTTTTCCGGGCTGGAGCCAGTTCCAGTCCCTGAGCAGCTCAATGCCACACTGCGTCGCTATCAGCAGGAAGGCTTGAACTGGCTGAATTTTCTGCATCAATACGGTTTTGGCGGCATTTTGGCCGACGACATGGGGCTGGGTAAAACCTTGCAAAGTCTGGCCTTGATGCAGCACCTTAAAAATCAAAAACAGCTCAAAAAACCCGTACTGGTGATTGCGCCAACCAGCCTGATGGGAAACTGGAAAAGAGAAGCTGAACACTTTGCACCCCAACTGAAAACACTGGTGCTGCATGGTGCAGAACGCCACAGCCAGTTTAGCCAGATCAAAGCATCTGATCTGGTCATTACCAGCTACCCGCTGATTGCAAGGGATCTTAAGCAGCATTTAAAACACAATTACACCCTATTGATACTGGATGAAGCCCAGGCCATCAAAAACCCCCGTACTCAGGCTGCAAAGAATGTCCGCGACATTAAAGCGGGTTGCCGAATTTGCCTGACCGGTACACCTTTAGAAAACCATCTGGGAGAGTTGTGGGCTTTAATGGATTTTGCCCTGCCGGGCTTGCTGGGTGGCGACAAAACTTTCAAGGAACTCTATCGCAACCCCATAGAAAACGCTGGAGACGATACCGCACGCCAGCAACTGGTTCGCAAGGTCGCACCCTTTATGCTGCGGCGCGATAAGGACCAGGTGGTTAAAGAGCTGCCGCCAAAAACCGAAATCATTGAATATGTCGAGCTAGAAGGTGAGCAGCGCCAGCTTTATGAAAGTGTGCGCATCAGCATGGAAAGGCGCATTCGTGACCTGATCAATAAACAGGGCATGGAGCGCAGCCACATCGAGTTTCTGGATGCGCTGCTAAAGCTACGTCAGGCTTGCATTGCACCGGAGCTGGTTAAACTGGATGAAGCCTCTGGTATCAAAACCAGCGCAAAACTGGAGTGGTTAGCTCAAAAACTGCCGGAAATGCTGGAAGAAGGCCGCAAGATTTTACTCTTCTCACAGTTTACTCAGGCGCTGACTCTGATTGAGCAACAGCTGAAAAAACAAGGCATTCTCTACAGCAAACTCACTGGCCAAACGCGCAAACGCCAAGAAGCCATAGATGCCTTTCAACAAGGTGAAGTGGATGTTTTTCTGATCAGCCTGAAAGCCGGTGGCAGTGGACTTAACCTCACTCAGGCGGATACCATCATCCATCTTGATCCCTGGTGGAACCCCGCGGTGGAGAATCAGGCAACGGATCGTGCCTACCGTATCGGGCAAGACAAACCGGTTTTTGTTTACAAGCTGGTCGCAACCAATACAGTTGAGGAGCGCATACAGGCCATGCAAAAAGAAAAACAAGCCTTGGCCGATCAGCTTTTTAACGCCACAGGCAAAACCAGCGCACCACAAAACAAGGATGACCTGCTGGCATTGCTGTCATAAGTAACGACTCGGATAATAGCAGCGGGGCTTGAACAGTTTGCTACTGACCGCCAGATGCGGGAAAATAGCGCCCAATTTATTCACTTGTTATGAATCACACCCCTTCGGGGCAGGAGAGCACTACCCATGACTTCACGTTTTGATCGCGCCAATGCCATTCGCGCACTGGCCATGGATGCCGTACAGAAAGCAAAATCCGGCCATCCGGGCGCACCGATGGGCATGGCAGACATCGCCGAAGTGCTGTGGAACGACTACCTGAAACACAACCCAAAAAACCCTGAGTGGGTGGATCGTGACCGCTTTGTACTCTCCAATGGCCACGGCTCGATGCTGATTTATGCACTGCTGCACCTGTCCGGTTATGACCTCTCAATCGAAGATCTGAAAAACTTCCGTCAGCTGCACAGCAAAACCCCCGGCCACCCGGAATACGGTTACACCCCTGGTGTGGAAACCACCACGGGCCCGCTGGGTCAGGGTATTGCCAACGCCGTGGGCATGGCACTGGCGGAAAAAACCCTGGCCGCGCAGTTCAACCGTTCCGGCCATAACATTGTTAACCACCACACCTACACCTTCTTGGGTGATGGCTGCATGATGGAAGGCATCTCCCATGAAGTCTGCTCACTGGCCGGTACGCTCGGTCTGGGTAAACTGATTGCCTTTTATGATGACAACGGCATCTCGATTGATGGTGAAGTGGAAGGCTGGTTCACCGATAACACTGCCCAGCGTTTTGAGTCCTATGGCTGGCAGGTGCTGAAGGTTGACGGCCACAAGCCGGATGAAATCAAAGCCGCGATTGAAACCGCCCGTCAGGAAGAAGAACACCCCACCCTGATCATCTGCAAAACCGTCATCGGTTTTGGTTCACCCAACAAGGGTGGCAAAGAAGACTGCCACGGTGCCCCGCTGGGTGATGACGAGATTGCCCTGACCCGTCAGCAACTGGGCTGGAACCACGCACCCTTTGAAATCCCTGCGGATATCGCCGCTGAATGGAATGCACAGGAAAAAGGCCAGCAGGCCGAAAGCGTCTGGAACAAGACTTTTGCTGCTTACCAGCAAGCCCATCCAGAGCTGGCTGCTGAATTCACCCGCCGCATGAAAGGGGATCTGCCTGCCGATTTCACCGCCAGCGTGGATGCCTATATCCAGCAGCTGCAACAAGCCGGTGAAACCATCGCCAGCCGCAAGGCCAGCCAGAATGTACTCAACACCCTGGCTCCGAAACTGCCAGAACTGCTCGGTGGTTCTGCTGACCTGGCACCCTCCAACCTGACCTTCTGGAAGGGCGCCAAAGCCATCACCCGCGAAGATGCCTCTGGCAATTATGTGCACTACGGTGTGCGTGAGTTTGGTATGGCGGCGATCATCAACGGTGTATCACTGCACGGCGGTTTTATTCCTTACGGCGCCACCTTCCTGATTTTTATGGAATACGCCCGTAATGCTCTGCGTATGGCCGCGTTGATGAAAAAACAACACATCGAAGTGTTTACCCACGACTCCATTGGTCTGGGTGAAGACGGCCCAACCCACCAGCCGATTGAACAACTCGCTAGCCTGCGCGGCACCCCAAACATGAGCGTCTGGCGTCCGGCGGATGCCGTGGAAACTGCCGTGGCCTGGAAATCCGCTCTGGAACGTAAAGACGGCCCCACTGCACTGATTTTCTCGCGTCAGAACCTGCCACACCAACAGCGCAGCGCTGAACAACTGGCCAATATTGCCCGTGGTGGTTACATCCTGAAAGACTGCGATGGTGAACCAGAAGCCATCCTGATTGCTACCGGCTCCGAAATTGGACTGGTGATGGAGGCCGCTGAACAACTGGCGGCACAGGGCAAACAGGTACGTGTAGTCAGCCTGCCCTCCACCGATGTCTTTGAACAACAGGATGCTGAATACCGCCAGTCGGTATTACCCGCAGAAGTCGGTTCACGTGTGGTGGTGGAAGCCTCTCATAAAGACTGGTGGTACAAGTATGCCGGTCTGGAAGGTGCAATTATTGGTATGGAAAGCTTCGGTGAATCCGCACCAGCTGAGCAACTCTTTGCTGAGTTTGGCTTCACCGTGGAAAACGTAGTGGCTACGGTGGAAGAACTGCTGGAAAGCCTGGAAGACTGAGGCCGATTGTTTTAACAACCGGAACGGAGCCCCTGACAGCAATGCAGGGGCTTTTTTTTATTGCATTAAA
>NZ_JACUUA010000186.1 GCF_014859565.1 Marinospirillum sp.
AAATCACCCCCTTTGTCGCTGAAAATCACCCCCCTGCGTCGCTGAAAATCACCCCTCTCCACTATTAGCAATGTATTTATTATGCATCTTAAGCAATGCCTTAGAGCTGCAAGATGTTGACTTTAAATGGAATATGAAATTCTGGTGGCGGAATTAACTGTCAAGATGAGAGATATTCTCAACACAACTCCAGACCATACAGAACAAGGCTTGGCGGTGTTTTTTTTCAAAAAAAACGAGTAGATCACTCGCCTTGATTTTGTCCTATTTGTTTAATTTTGTAATTGCGACAGGTTACAAAAAAAAACAAAAATAAAGGCGAGATGGGTAGAGTGTTTTTTTGCTATACCACAACAAAAAAAACACTTAACAGGATGTATTCTTAACAGGATAACCTGTATTGGCTATTGTTAAGACCATGATTTTCAATAAAGATTCGAAGCCATCAGGGTGAGCACGTCACGCCCACCCCAAAGAAGATCGCTGTGCGATGAGGGCTTGCAGAATCATGCTTGAAAAACTGATTCCCTACGGATTGAGAAAATCAACCTCAATTGTGCTTGAAATGCCGTTGAAGCTACTCCTGCTGCTACGGGCGCTCAATCCGTTAACTTGGTGGCGACTGTCAAAAAAAATACATCAGGCTCCCGTTCGCGAGGATTCTGAAGCAGGCACTCAGGACAGCAGTAAAGAGGGGATGCCAGTAGCAGACCCTTTACGCCCCAGGCCGCCAACAGAAAGTCAAATGGGTGCCTGGCACCTACCTGATGAGCGCAGACTCGCAACTCTTACTCGAATTCATCTCGGGCAGCAATTGATGCTCATCCTTTTTGTTTTAATTCCAGTGCTGTTTGTTTTGGTGATTTGGAATGGCTGGGGATCAAAAACATTTAGCCCTCAATTACTGAGTTTCAATTTTTTTATCCTGACTTTTATGATCATGCTGCCAACCTATGTGCGATTGACCGTTGTGCGGCGCCAGCTCGAATTAAAACGATTGGTGGGTTTATCCGACCTCACGCAACGACAGCATTGGTATTGAGGGATCAAAGACATGGGAATCACAACCGTTAATGGTCTGGTTGAATTTTTGGAAGTTGATGCGCTAAGCGACCTTGAATCGGAGTTCCCTTTCAAGGATGAGGTGCTACCCACAGTGCTTTTATTGTCGGCCATCATTCGTCATGCACGTAACGATCTGAATACTCGCGCCTACCATCGCTCAGGCTGCTGCTATTATCGCGGCATCATGTTTGAGTATCACGTAGAACTACTTCAGGCATGCTTTGCAATTTCCGGACTTCCCTTTGATGGCATTAATGCAAAGAATGCACGCAGAGAGGCAGAAGCTCTTTTGGGACTGGATTCTGGATACCTGGAGCCGCAATACACTCGCAACCTCGGCGCACCCGGTGCTGCGGCAGCGGCTGCCATTGATCTTTATCGAATCGCTGCCGAAAACAAGAAGATCGCAGAATCCGTCCTACAGAAATACATGCCCGCGCTACTGGATGAGGCGGCACATCGCTTGCCATCCGATGAAGAAATTGAGTGGCTTGAACGCCATTTTGAGCGCAGAAAGTTTGGCACTAACGCCGCTGACAATGAGATTGCACAGGAGACGGCTAGTCTTTACGATCCGCTGGCTGAGCACTGCAAACCTGAAAGCCAATTAATGCAAGCACCGATTGAACCAAAAGAACCAATTGATTACCGGCCTCAGTGGATTGGTTTTTTGGCACCTGAAAACCAAATGGAGCTTGGCATCCATTGATATTTTGCAGCTCATAAGTAAATAGGTTAACCTAAAGCAAATTAAAGCTTAGGCTATTCCGTATGGCAATTACTGCAAAAATCGCTCAAAAAGATCAGCGTCTGGAAAAGTTAGGCGTAACCAGCTCCATGCAGGTTCCTTTCCTGGCACCAGCACGTTACACCGAATTGAATACAGTGAGCCATGTCAGCGACATTCAGCCGAACACTTCATTTGCGGTTCAGTGCACGGTAATCACAGAAAAGCCGTTCAAACCCAAAAGCAAGAAAGGATTTGTGCTAGAGGTATCACTGCCTTACAGCCAAATTCATCAGCAGCCCCAGCGTTTGCGCTTGATGTTTTTTTCCTACCCTCCAGCCAAACTGGTTGCCGAGCAAAGCGGGCAGGAGGTTAGGCTTCTAGTAAAAAGCCTAGGCTTTAACATCGGAGCCGGTGAAACACCGCTACTAATTTTTCAAGAGCAGCTGCCGACCATCCAAGACTTCCCCTACCCCGTTATTGGGATCTATCCTGGAAGTCGCGGCCTTCAGCCTAGCGTAACGCGCAATCTCGTAATAGAAAATCTAAAGGATTCGGATGGCATGCGCTTAGGCGCTGCAGCCAGCCGCCTAATGGATGAGATGGCACCATACACACAAGATCAGGTGCTTAAAGCTTGGGGTCAGTCCAGATCTATACCGAACGCTGAAAAAACAACTTTAATGAGAATGATTCGAGCTGTTCATTTCCCTGCCTGCATGAGTCAGGCGGAAATAGCCTCTCATGGTTTGCGAGATTTGATTGCGCTGGCTTATCTGATTCAGGCTGTTCGCAGCAAGCCATTAACGGACAAGCCCGTTCAGATCGTGATTGGCGATCAAATGCTGTATCGCAGAATAAATCAGCTGCCAAAACAACTCTCCCCAACAGATGACCAGTTGCAAGCGGTAAAAGATGCACTTAAGGACTTATCGTCAGATCATGCTATGCACCGACTCCTTTCAGGGGATGTAGGCACAGGAAAAACGCTGGTATTCGGATTGGTGGCTCGACTGGTCGCCGATGCAGGGCGCAGATCAATTATCCTTCTGCCCTCAGCTCCAATGGCCGAGCAGGTGCATGCTGAGCTATCCGCTTGGTGGCCAGATACACAGCAGGATGCGGTGCTGGTGACCGGCGCTACCAGTAAAAAAAAGATGGATCAACAGGTACAAGGCAAACGGATATTGATTGGAACGACTGCACTGAATGCACGTCTTGAGCATCTGGCGTGGCGACCCGATCTGGTTGTTGTTGATGAGCAGCAACGCTTTTCCGTGCGCCAGCGCCAGCAGTTGCTGAGAATTGGCGGCCATCTTCTTGAGGCTACGGCAACCTGCCTGCCGCGAACCTTGGCTCAAGTCCATTATGGGCTGACCGATATGTCGCGCCTGAACAAGCCTTGCGTGGCGAAAACTTTCCACACAACACTCCATGATCAAGGAGAGCAAGGGGCAATGGCTGAGGTGAGCGCACGCCTTGCTGCCACCTTGGCTGCAGGTGATCAGGCGCTGATTGTGTTTGCCAGCAAAGAGGAATCTAAAGAGAAGGAAGACCCATCTGACCAAGAGAATAACCAGCAAATAGGCATAGCTGAAGCAGAAGTGAAGGAGTTACCTAAGCTTTTTTCAATCAGCGAGGGATATCCTGCGTTTGTTCGTCGGTACGGGGAAGACCGTGTTGTTCAGCTGCATGGCAGCATGAAAGCAGAGGATAAACAGCAATCTCTGGATGCCATGAAAAGCGGTCAGGCCGATATTTTGTGTGCCACCACAGCTGCCGAGGTGGGTTTAAACATCCCTCGGTTGCGATTGGTCATCATCATGAACCCAGAGCGACTTGGGCTGGTTACCATGCACCAGCTCAGGGGTCGTGGTGCACGAAACGGTGGTGACGCATGGTGCATGCTGGTGGCCGACAAAAAACGACTTAAGCCGGATGCCCTGGATCGTCTGAGTGCTTTATGCAAGACAACCGATGGATTCAGATTGGCGGAAATGGACTTCGCCCTTCGCGGCATGGGTGATCTGGATTATGAGGCTATCTCTCAGAACGGAAAGCACACAGACTTTCTTTTGCCTCCCAGGGCAGCAGCTTTGCAGTACGATCACTTCCAAACTGCATCAGCCATGCTGCAATTACTGGCAGGCAACTGATGCGCCCACAAAGCACCCAAGAGGCTGTGGATGCCTTCTATCAACAGCATGGCCCATGCTGCGCGGGGTGCGACTGGTGGCGCTACTACAATTCCACTGTGGGCGAGTGTATTAAGTCTGCCCCGGTATCTGGAGCAGAAAGAACGGCCATGCTAGGCATCCAATCGCTCAGTATGCAGATTGGGGCTGGCCATGCGCTCACCACCCGTGATCATTTTTGTGGCGATTTTGTAGACTCGCACGATTGGACTTAACCAATGGAAAAGAATATACCGATTGAAATTGATCTCCATGGCCTCTTTGGAGATTTACCTTCAGCTACAGAGGGCGAGCTCAAAAAAGCCCGGGAACGTGACGCCGGATTTCTGGCACCGTTAACGGTTTGCAACCAGTGCGGCGGCAAGGAGTATTTTCATCGGCTTGGTTGTCGCTGCACACGCGACATAACCAAGATAGACGTTAAGTGGGTGTGGATGGATATTGGCGGCACCATTCTTGAGCAAGGGATTGATTTTTGCTGGATACCAAAAAAATGAACAAACATGCAGAGCCCATACACCAGAAAAATTCTGAGTATCTTGCTGAACTGATCAAGCTGATGAGCGACATCAGCGAAGACCACTATAGCGCCTCCTGGATTCAAGGCAACGAATATGCGATTTGGCATGCCCTAGTAACAGGGGATCGCCATTACGGATTTTCCGAGATTGACCCCTTCCAGCTTCAGCGCTGCGGTGATCTTGCTCGCAAGCTGGAAGGGGGTGGTTATGGAGACACCTGAGAAGAAGAACGGACAGACCAGTGCGCTTGCCGGGCCTCGGTTCATCCCTATGGATCAGTGGCTGCGAAGGGTTGCGGATAGGCAAGCTTCTGCAGAAAAAGAAAAAAAGGACACACCTTCCAGTCCAGCAGTCTCTGTGCTTGCGCTGCTTGAGAGTCGAAAAAAGAAGGATAAGGATGCGGTTGATCACTCCTTGGATACAAAAGCCATTGTCGATCAGCTGAGGATATTGCAGCGCCAGCCAGAAGCCCAAGCCAATGTGGCGCTTAATGCGGCCATAGAAATTCTGGAAAGTCTCGCCAATGAGGATGTTGTTCGCTGCCTCTTGGATGCCCGTGCACTGGCCATGAAAAACGTAATGGCAGCCCGAATTCCTGAGTGCGGTGACTTTGGAGCCATTGCGCAGGATCTTGACTATGCTTGCAGGCAATTGAAAATCGCGGATCAACCAAGCGAGGTGTCTAAATAATGGATATGCCATCTTTTTTGTCGCTTGCCCGGGTGTGCGCAGAGCGCATCCGGATCGGCGACTTCTGTACGGAGGATGAAGCCATCGTCTTTGCGGCAAGCCACTTGGAAGCGATCAACTCAGCGGCTGCCAAAAAATCCACGACTGCAGGTGATTGCGATCCAGAAACAATGGTTGTGGCGCTTCCTGACATCGAGCACCTGCTTGAAGATTGATCGGATCATTTCTGCCGGGATTCAGAGGAAATCCCTTTATCTCGGCGCTGCTCTGCGTAGAGCTTTCGCTGCTCAGCCATGATTTGATCCAGGATTTCCCTGTTAGTAATGCCGGCCTCCATATCCAAAAGCTCCTTTAGCAGATCCATGGCAATTTGCTGCTCCTGCTGCCCCCTCTGATCGGCCAGACTCGCCAGCGCCAGCGCACACTGATAAAAGCCCATGTCAAAGATAGGGTGCCGGGTTAAAGCCTCTGGCATGTCCCTCAGTTGAATTGCTGTTCTGCGGTCAAGTCGTTTACGACGACTCGACTCAGGCTTCACACGATCCTGATAAAAATGTCGGCCAACAGCCTCAAAAAAATCGGTCTGCATCGATCGCAATACAGAGCGATGTGGAAAAGTGATCTTGCCCAATGGCCATTCCCCGCGCTCAATCAGCTCCAGGCTTGGGGTAAACCAACCATGGACGTGAGGATGCTCCTCATCTAGATGCAGGATACTGGCATGAAGTAGCATGCTGCGCTCCTCGAGCCATTGGTTAAACCAGTTTTGACTCCGCTGCCTGAAGTCCATAACCATGTCTTTTGACACGTCTTTGGTCATCTGTGGGAGTGATGCAACCAGCGTACCGAGAGCCACTGCGTTTTTTCTTAAAGGTCTTCCGGTGGGAAACCGGTCGGACTGTCCATACCGACACCCATCCATCATCTTGTGAATCCATGGGCCTAGTTGACTCGGATGTACCACCGGCGAATCAGGGTTGGTGAACACCTGGATATCTGGCTGCTGCCTGAGATGGCCGATATGGGTTTCATCCCTCAACCCTTCAGCGATCACCG
>NZ_JACUUA010000187.1 GCF_014859565.1 Marinospirillum sp.
TCAGGATGGTTACACCACGGGTCGTCTGGCGGGTTTGGAGGTCGGGCCGGATGGAACAGTGTTTGGTCGTTATACCAATGGGCAGAACCGCGCGGTCGGCCAGGTGCCGATAGCCACCTTTACTGCTCCGGAAGGTTTAAAACCGAATGGTTCCACGGCCTGGCTGGAAACTGCTGAGTCGGGTATTCCTACTTTTAACACCGCAGGCACGGGAATTACCGGTACCATTTCTGGTGGTGCACTGGAAGATTCCAACGTGGATCTGGCTGAAGAGCTGGTGAAGATGATCATTGGTCAGCGTAACTATCAGGCCAACGCCAAAACTATTCAAACCCAGGACACCATCACGCAGACGATTATTAATCTGCGTTAATTCTGCGGTTCTTTCCTGTAAAGGCGCACTTCGGTGCGCCTTTGTCGTTTCTGGCATGTTGCTTGCAGTGTATTGGGTCATTAGCGGTCATACTGATTCTGGAGACACCCATGGATAAAGCCCTTTTTATTGCCATGACTGGCGCCAAGCACAACATGATGGCACAGACGGCACGCTCGAATAACCTTGCCAACGTGAATACCACGGGCTTCAGGGCTGATTTTGAGCAGGCGCGTGCCATGCCGGTGTTTGGTCAGCACCACCCCAGCCGTGTTTACGCCCTGACAGAGCGTCCCGCCACTGATATTCAGTCCGGCAGTTATGATTACACTGGTAATCCACTGGATGTGGCTGTGCAGGGTGATGGCTGGATTGCTGTGCAGGCGCCCAATGGTGAAGAAGCCTATACCCGTCGTGGTGATCTGAATATTGATGCCAATGGTGTGCTGCGTACCGGCAATGGCTTGCCGGTCATCGGCAATGGTGGTCCCGTGGTATTGCCGCCCGGTGTGCATTTCCATGTAAATGGTGATGGTGGTATCAGTGCTGCTAATGGTGGTGCAGATGCGGAATTGGTGGATCAGATTAAATTGGTGAATCCTACGGCGCTGGGTTTGACCATGGAAAAGGGGTTGGATGGTTTGATGCGCCCCAGAAACTTTGAAGATGTGTTGCCAGCTGATGAGTTGGTTCGTGTGGAGTCTGGCGCTCTGGAAACCAGTAATGTTAATGCTGTGAACGAGCTGACCAATATTCTGGCACTGTCACGGCAGTATGAAATGAACGTGAAGATGATGAAGTCTGTTGATGAAAATGGCGCAACCGCCAGCAGCCTGCTGCGTATGAGCTGATCACCAGACACACCGAAATGAACAAGACGAATTGATTAAAGGGGTTTGAACTATGCATCCGGCACTCTGGACAGGTAAAACAGGTTTGAATGCAATGGACACCAAAATGTCCACCATTGCCAACAACCTGGCTAACGTCAACACTGTGGGTTTTAAGCGCAATCGCGCCATTTTTGAAGACCTGCTGTATCAGGCGCAGAAAATGCCTGGTGCACAGAATGGCGGTGATGCCCAGTTGCCTACAGGTCTGCAGTTGGGTACCGGTGTGCGAGTGACTGCAACCCAGCGCCAATTCACAGAGGGCAGCCTGGAGGTGACCAATCAGCCTCTGGATATGGCAATCAATGGCCGTGGTTTTTTCCGTATTCAGATGCCCGATGGTGAGATTTCCTATACTCGTAATGGTCAGTTCCACCTGGATGCGGAAGGCCGTATTGTGAATACCAACGGTTTCCCGCTGGAGCCGGAGATTGTAGTACCTGATAATACCAACTCCATCACCATTGGTCGTGACGGTACAGTGACGGTCACTCAGGCTGGACAGAACAACCAGCCACAAGAGATTGGTCAGGTGGAAGTGGTGGACTTTGTGAACCCGGCTGGTCTGCTGGCGATTGGTCACAATCTGTTTGTGGAAACAGCCGGTTCCGGTGCACCGCTGGATGGTGTGGGTGGTGAGAATGGTTTTGGTGCGGTTGAACAGAGCATGCTGGAACTGTCCAACGTCAGTGCTGTTGAAGAGCTGGTGGATATGATTACCACTCAACGTGCTTACGAAATGAATACCAAGGTGGTTTCATCCGCTGATGATATGCTGCGCAACCTGACTCAGACTCTTTAAGAGCGAGTGATATAACGGGTTTTGCAGGGGGAGAGGAAAGATGTTGCATTTTAATCGGTTGTTGTCATTGCTGGTGCTGGTTCTTTTACTGGCAGGTTGTGCCACTGCGCCGGGTGAGCCGGAGGTTAAACCGGATGACCCATTTTATGCACCGGTACAGCCCAGTCGCATGGAGCCGCCTCCCCCGACTCGTGGTTCGTTATATCAGGCAAGTCATAGCAAGGCGCTGTTTGGTGACCGCAAAGCCTACCGTGTGGGTGATGTGATCACTGTGCATATGGAAGAGCAAACACGTTCCAGCAAGTCAGCCTCTTCTGATATGTCACGCAACACTAACGTCAATGTGGTCAACCCTAATATCGGTGGACGCGACTCCCCCGT
Source organism: Marinospirillum sp. (assembly GCF_014859565.1). The sequence continues at coordinate 2,447 of NZ_JACUUA010000187.1, forward strand.
CAATCTGGGGCTGAATATGAACTCGGATCGCAGTTTTTCCGGTGATGCCAGCGCAGATCAGAGTAACAGCCTGCTCGGCAGTATCACCGTGACTGTGCATGATGTTTACCCCAACGGTAACCTGCTGGTACGTGGTGAAAAATGGCTAACGCTGAATCAAGGCGCTGAATATGTAAGGGTGTCTGGCATTGTGCGTCCGGAAGACATACGTCCGGATAATAGTGTGATCTCAACCCAGATGGCTGATGCTCGCCTGACCTACAGTGGTACTGGTGATCTAGCCAATGCCAATCGTCAGGGCTGGCTGGCTCGTTTCTTTAACAGTGGCTGGTGGCCGCTGTAATGCCTGAGGTTCATTTCATGAAAGTTGCTGCTGTTTTACGCTGGTCACTGATTCTTGGTTTGTTGGTGAGCTTTTCATCACCCTTGCTGGCAACCAGTCGCCTGAAAGATGTCACCACCGTTGAAGGGGTGCGCAGTAATCAGCTGATTGGTTATGGCCTGGTTGTGGGTCTGGATGGTACGGGTGATAACGCGCCATTCACCAATCAAACCTTTGCCAATATGATGAACCAATTTGGTATTACCTTACCGCCTGGTGTTAATCCTCGTTCCCAGAACGTGGCTGCGGTGACGGTGAATGCTGAGCTGCCCCCTTTTGCCAAGCCAGGCCAGAGTGTGGACATTACGGTTTCTTCCATAGGTAATGCCGATAGCCTGCGTGGCGGCACTCTGTTGATGACCCCATTGCGTGGTGCAGATGGTAATGTTTATGCCGTGGCGCAGGGCAGCCTGGTGGTGGGAGGGTTCGGGGCTGGTGGTGCGGATGGCTCACGAGTGACGGTTAACGTTCCCAGTGTTGGTCGGATTCCCAACGGTGCCACAGTGGAACGGGAGGTTGCCAACTTCTTTGGTGACAGTGACACCCTAACGTTTAACCTGCATTACCCGGATTTTACGACGGCTCGTCGTATTGAAGAAGCCATCAATAACCTGATGGGGCCGGGTGTGGCTCATGCATTGGATCCGGTATCCATTCGTGTACGTGCACCGCGTGATACCAGCCAGCGGGTGGCTTTTTTATCGGTACTCGAAAATATCCAGGTCACCACCGCTGAGGTAGCGGCCAAGGTCATTATCAACTCCCGTACCGGTACCATTGTGATTGGGCAGAATGTACGGGTGGCACCTGCGGCGGTGACTCATGGCAGTCTTACGGTGACCATTGCTGAAGCCCCTCAAGTGATTCAGCCTGGTCCTTTTGCTGATGGTGATGCGGAGGTTCAGCAGGATACTCAGATCGATATCGCTCAGGAAAATAACCCGATGTTCAAGTTTGATGCGGGTGTCACGCTGGACGAAATTGTCAGAGCTGTTAATCAGGTGGGTGCCGCACCGGGTGATCTGATGGCCATTCTGGAAGCATTAAAACAGGCTGGTGCACTGAATGCCCAGCTGATTGTGATTTAACGGGTGAAATGATGATTGGAGACAAGGCTAGCAGTGGCAACTATGCCAAAGCTCAGAATGCCTATCACGACTTTCAGGGTTTAAGAGAGCTGAAAAAAGGTGCCATCGAGGAAGATCCCGAAGCACTCAAAGAAGTTGCTCGTCAGTTCGAAGCCTTGTTCATCCAGATGATCATGAAAAGTGCCCGTGAAGCGGATGAGCTGATTGGTGGTGAAGAGACGTTACTGAAATCCAAAGAAATGTCTTTTTTCCAGGGCATGTTGGATGAACAGTTTTCCATTGCCATGACCCAGTCGAACAGTGGCAAAGGCATGGGGCTGGCGGATTTGCTGGTTAGTCAATTGTCTAAAGCACCGCGTGAACCCATCAGTGATGTACCGGAAGAAGTGCGTCGTGGTGCGCAACTTCTGACTGAAGATGTAATGGGTCAGCTAAATGCGCGGCGCTTGCGTTTTTCGCGTGCACCTTTGGCTGATGCAGAAAATATGGTGGTTGCCAAGGCGCAACAGGATGATCGCAAGGCAGCTGCTGAAGCAGTGCAGGCTGCTCGCCGTCCTCCGATGACCGCAGCGGGTGATGTGGCTGGTCGTCAGCCGCTGGAAATAAAAGGTTTGCCGGTTCGTGAAGACAAACGCGCTTATTTTGAATCACCGGAAGATTTTGTACGCCATCTTTATCCACTGGCGCAGCAGGCAGCAGCCCGTATTGGCATCGATCCAAAACTGATGCTGGCGCAGTCTGCACTGGAAACCGGCTGGGGGCGTTTTATGGTGCCCCGTGAAGATGGTTCCAACAGTTTTAACCTGTTTGGTATCAAGGCTGATCGCCGCTGGGATGGTGATTCGGCTGAAGTGCAGACGCTTGAGTATCGCAATGGTCAGCCGCAGCAGGAGCGCTGGCCGTTCAGGGCTTACGAGTCATTTGAACAGTCGATGCATGATTATGTGGACTTTTTAACTGTAAACCCACGTTATCAACAGACACTGGAAAAAGCCGATAATCCTCAGGCTTTTGCACGTGGGCTGCAGCAAGCGGGTTATGCCACTGATCCACGTTATGCCAGCAAGATTATCAACATTATGGATGGATCAACGCTTAACCAGGCGTTACAGAATGTTGGACAGGAATTACCGGAAACACCTGCAGTACCCACAAAAACTGCCGATAAACAATAGATTACCGGACTGAACAAACCAGAAGGATGGCACTATGTCAGATTTACTGAGCCTGGGTTTAACAGGGTTGCGCACCAGTCGTAACAACCTGAGTGTGACCGGCCATAACATCAGCAATATTGATACCCCCGGTTATTCGCGTCAGCGCGCCATACAGACGACCAATCCGCCATTTGGTACGGGAGCTGGTTATCTGGGTACAGGCTCACGCACACAGACTATTGAGCGAATTGTGGATCAGTACACCATCCACCAGGTGCGCGTGGATACCAGTCGCCTGAAGGATAACGAAGCCTACCTGCGTAACTCCAGTGAATTGGATAACCTGTTATCCAACGAAAATTCAGCACTGGGCACAGCATTGAATGGCTTTTTTGAAGGTATTCAGTCTGCGGCCAACGATCCTCTGTCCCAGCCTGCCCGCCAGCTGGTATTCAGTCAGGCGGATAGTGTCAGCCAGCGTTTTAAAACGGCTCAGTCGCGCCTGACCGATCAGAACAACAACCTCAACACTCAGCTGCGTACCTATACCGCACGAATTAATGAATTGGCAGGTGGTATTGGTGAGCTGAACAAACAAATCCAAGTGTATGAAGGTACACGGAATCAGCCACCGAATGACCTGTTTGATCGCCGTGATGAGCTACTGCGTGAATTGAGCCAGTATGTCGAAGTGAACGTGCAGGAACAGGATGGCAGAACCGTCAACGTTGCCATAGGTAACGGCATCCCTTTGATTACCGGCGAAAACGTCAACAAGCTGGAGGCTGTTCCCGGTCGTAATGACAAGAGTCGTTACGAAGTTTACATGATGGATAATCGTGGCACACGGATGCATATCACCAATGAAATTGCTGGTGGTGAGATGGGTGGTGTACTGCGTTACCGCACCGATACACTTGATCCAGCATTGAATGAAATTGGTCGCATTGCACTGGTGTTTGCTGGTGAGTTCAACAACCAGCACCATGCAGGAACTGATTTACAGGGTAACCAGGGCGGTGATTTTTTCAAGGATATCAATACCAAGGAGTTTATGCTGGATCGTATTACCGGTATTCAGCGTACTGCTCCTGCAGGTGTCTGGCTTGATCCGCAGGGACTGAACAAATTGCCTGCGCAAGAGTTTATGCTGCGTC
>NZ_JACUUA010000188.1 GCF_014859565.1 Marinospirillum sp.
TAAGAAGTGCCGCCAAAAATGGAAAAGGGAATATGGATAACAAAACCTACATTGCCCATAAACGAAAGAAAGATAACGAACTGCAATTGCTTCATGCCCACCTGTATGAGGTCGGCGAGCTTGCAAGCGCTTTTGCCAAGAAAGTCGGTGCTGAAAATGCGGGCAGGCTGCTTGGTTTGCTACATGATTTTGGTAAGTACAGTCAGCAGTTTCAAAACTACATCAAGTCTGCCACTGGTGAAATTAACCCAGATGAAGACGATTATGTTGATGCCAAAGGCATGAAAGGAAAGGTCGACCACTCTACTGCCGGTGCCCATCTGGTTTGGAAGCGACTTAAGCGGTTTGGCGCTGGCGGCCAAGGTGAGCTGTGCGGTCAGATATTATCGCTTTGTATTGCATCACATCACAGCGGTCTGATCGACTGCTTTGGTATAGATGACAAGGCTGTGTTTACTGAGCGTATGCGCAAACCAGATGAAAAAGTTCACCTCGACGAGTGTTTGCAGGCAGCAGATCAAAGAATTATGGAAGCCATTGGGCAACTTGCAACGGTGGACTTGGTAAAGGAGCTGTTTGGTCAACTTGCTAAACTCGTCAACTTTAACGAGCCATCAACAATTGACTTCTTCAATCTGGGCTTTTTCACACGTTTTTTATTCAGTTGCCTGATCGATGCAGACAGGCTCAACAGTGCCGAGTTTGAAGATCCGACCAGACTAAGTGAGCGGTTAAATAATGCAGCCCCCGTAGATTGGAGTGTGGCTCTGGCACGTTTGGAGAAGCACTTGGCTGCTTTGGCTCCGCGCAACTATGTTGATGAATTACGAAGAGAAATTTCCGATAACTGCAAAAACAATTCAGAACGAGCACAAGGAATTTACACACTGACAGTACCCACTGGTGGCGGAAAGACTTATGCCAGTTTGCGTTACGCCCTGCACCATGCCAGACATCATGCGTTGGATCGCATCATCTATGTCATTCCCTATACCTCCATCATTGAGCAAAACGCTAAAGTCATACGGGAAGTGGTAGAAAAAGATGGCGATGTCAGGCCCTGGGTGCTCGAGCATCACTCCAACCTGGAGCCGGAGCAGCAAACCTGGCAGACCAAATTGGTATCAGAAAACTGGGATGCACCCATAGTGCTGACCACTATGGTACAGCTGTTGGAAACCTTATTCAGTGGAGGAACCAAAGGTGTGAGGCGACTTCATCAACTGGCCAACAGTGTGCTGATTTTTGATGAGATCCAGACCTTGCCGGTGAATTGTGTTCACATCTTCTGCAATGCCATTAACTTTCTCTCACAGCAAGCCAATACCACGACTGTGCTCTGTACAGCAACCCAGCCATCAATTAATGAGTTAAAAGGGTCAGATAAAGGCCAGTTGATAATTCCGAAAGAAAATGAGCTGGCTGGCGACTTTAATCGTCACTTTAATGAGCTTCGGCGTGTTGATGTTAATAACCTGTTGAGGCCAGGAGGGTGGCACACACAGGAAATCGCTGAATTGGCAGTTGCTCAGTTTAATGAGCGTAATAGTTGTCTGGTAATCGTTAATACCAAAGCTTGGGCGCAAGTGCTGTACCGGCGCTGTGCAGAAAAAGTTAATGACTCGCACCTGTTTCATCTGAGTACGAATCAATGTCCACGCCATCGGAAGATACTATTGTACCTAATAAAAAAGCGATTAAAGTATGGCAAGCCAGTGCTTTGTATCTCGACGCAATTGATTGAGGCTGGTGTCGATGTTGATTTTGCGAGCGTGATTCGTTTCCTTGCTGGCTTGGATTCCATTGCACAAGCAGCCGGGCGTTGTAATCGTAATGGCAGGTTAAAAGATGACGAGGGTAATCTGATCAAAGGCCAGGTGTTTGTTATAAATCCTGATAAGGAGAGTACAGGGTTGTTTAAGGATATCGAGGCTGGCAAGGATAAAGCAGAACGTGTCCTTTCAGAGGGTTATGAAGACATCCTGTCACCAGAAGCCATCAAACAGTATTTTCGTTACTACTTCTTTGACCGGGCGGATGATATGGCCTATCGACTGGATGGTAACAAAAGCCAGCGGTCAGACAATTTGCTGAATCTTCTTAGCGTCCGTGAGGGTTGTAATAAAAATTTTGACGAGCGTGAAGGAAAAATCCCGCTGATGCGGCACGCCTTTATGGAAGCAGGTAAAAAATTCAAAGCCATAGATGCACCAACACAGGCAGTAATTATTCGACAAGGTAAAGGGTGTAAACTTGTGGATGAGCTTTGTTCTGCAGCCAAAGAGTTTAATGCACACCGTTATTATCAACTGCTTCGTCAAGCACAAAAGTACAGTGTCAATGTATTTCCCAATGTGTGGAAAAAACTTCTGGAGCAGGGTGCGGTTCATGAAGTGCAGTTGGGTCACGGTATCTATTACTTGGATGAAGAGTACTACAGCAGAGACTTTGGCCTTGGAACTGAGCGCGTCAGCATGATGCGGTCTCATATTTTATAGGAGATAATATGAAAAACAGCATAAGCTTCAAACTATCGGGGCGCTACGCGCTGTTTACCGACCCCATCACTAAGATTGGCGGGGAAAAATGCTCCTACCATGTGCCCACTTACGAAGCGATCAAGGGTGTGCTTAAGTCCATTTACTGGAAGCCTACCATTGTCTGGCATGTCGACCGGGTTAGGGTGATGAAACCTATCCGAACCCAGACTAAAGGTACCAAGCCCTTGGTCTGGGGAGGGGGCAACAGTCTGGCAATCTATACCTTCTTACATGAGGTGGAATATCAGGTTGAAGCTCATTTTGAATGGAATATGCACAGACCGGAATTGGCACAGGATCGCATTGACGGCAAACATTTTTCTATTGCTCAACGAATGCTGGAGAAAGGTGGCCGCCAGGATATTTTCCTTGGTGTTCGAGATTGTCAGGCCTATGTCGAACCCTGTGAGTTTGGTAAAGGAGCAGGTGCCTATGATGAAATAGATGAATTGTCATTTGGCCTGATGTTCCATGGTTTTGATTACCCGGATGAAACTGGGACAAATGAGCTGCACAGTCGCTTCTGGCGCGCCACCATGACAAAAGGTGTGCTTGAGTTTCCCACGCCTGAACAGTGTGAAATTCGCCGTTTTGTACGAAAAATGGAGGCAAAGGAGTTTAATCTTGGTGACAACCTCTTGCGCGTGAATGCTGAGGAGGTCTCGTTATGAGCTGGATGGCTAAACTCTACGACACCTACCCGCACATACAGGGTGTAGCAGGAAATACTCCATGGCCAGTTGCCCATGTTAAAAAAAATGCTCATGTAGAGGTAACGATTGACGAGAAAGGTAATTTTCTACGTGTAAAAATTTTGGAAGGTGATGACTCGTCAATTTTAATTCCTGTGACTGAAAAATCTGGTGCTAGAACAGGGAATATCGACCCCCACCCTCTCTGTGAGGAGCTAAGTTATTTAGCATTTGACTTGAACGACGGAGTAAAGAAAAAAGAAGAAAGAAACAAGCGGTACCTTGAACTTTTAAATAGTTGGTGTGAGTCTGATTTCTCTCACGCAAAAGCAATAGCCATCAGAGATTATATTTCAATAAAAAGACTTTGGGCGGATATTTCCAGATTTATAAATTTTCCAATTGTTTTTAAAGCTAACAGCACCCAGAAAATTGAAGCTAATAAGTGTTTTGTCAGGTGGAGAGTTGAAGCCAGCGGGGATTTAATGACGGGAACTTGGGAGGATTTATCTTTAATAGAGTCTTGGATAAATTTTGAAAAAAGCTTGAACCCTAAAGTTGGTTTTTGTTATGTGACAGGGGAAGAGTCAAGACTGGCTAAGTTTCATCCGAAATTTATCAGGAATGCGGCTGATGGAGCTAGACTCATAACCCAAAATGATTGGGAGGGTTTTACATTTCTTGGACGCCTTACAGACTCTAAAAAAGAAATAACGGAAAAATTTAATCCTAGCCAAGTTAGTGAAGTTTCTTATGAGGCCACCCAAAAAGCCCACAATGCCTTGCGCTGGTTGATTAGCAATCAAGCAAATAGAAATGGTGATCAAGTGCTTGTTGCTTGGGCTGTATCCGGCAAACCAAGACCTGATCCGTTGGCACCCACTTGGGATCTAGATAATTTCGATGTGGTTACAGATGAAAACCATGACGCGCTATCCACAGTAACCGATCTTACAACTGATCTTGGTCAGAACTTTGCCAAGGCACTGAACCGTTATATGGCAGGATATTTTGATGGTCGCATTGCCAGTCTAAAAGACCATGAAAGCATTGTAGTGATGGGTCTGGACTCTGCTACGCCGGGTCGTATGGCGATTATCTACTACCGCGATTTTATGGCCAGGGATTATATAAAAACCATCGAGAAATGGCATTTGCACTTGGCTTGGCCGCAGCGGGTAAGTAAAGAGATCCAAGCAGGCGGAAAGAAGCCAAAAACACAGGTGTATTGGCCTGTCAGTGCGCCTTCACCCTGGAACATACTCCAAGCAGCTTATGGGGACGTGGTGAAAAGTAATGAAGAACTTAAAAAAAGTCTTTATGAAAGGATTATGCCCTGCATTCTGGAAGGAAGGCCTCTACCCATAGATTTGGTCAACCTTGCTGTAACTCGCGCGAGCAATCGGAATAACAGTGAGCATTGGGAGTGGGAGAGGAACTTAGGGGTTGCTTGCGCGCTGTATCGCGGATTTCATCATCCAGAGCGTCAACTGGATTCAAAAAAATGGAGAGAATATAAAATGTCGCTGGATACCAACTACACCGGCAAAGACTATCTGTACGGGCGTCTCTTAGCAGTCGCAGAGCGGATAGAAGAAATGGCAATGTTTGTTGCAAAAGAACCCAGTCGAACAACGCACGCTAGTCGACTAATGCAGCGCTTTGCTGATCGTCCTGCCTCAACCTGGTTGAATATTGAAACTGCACTCGGTCCATATCAGCAACGCTTGCGTACCAAGATTCCTCCTTTGGAAGCCGCATACAAACGGCTGCTGGATGATATAACCGATTCTTTTGATCGGGATGATTTTTCCGCGGATAAACGATTGAGTGGTGAATATCTTCTAGGTTTCCATTGTCAGCGAAAGTGGCTGCGAGATCATAAATTAAAAAATGGTGAATGGGTTATCAAATCGCCAGGAGAGCCGGAATTAACTGTACCCGAAGGAGAAGAGCAATGAGTTCATTGAGCAAGAAAATTGATTTTGCCATTATTTTTTCTGTAAAGAATGCTAACCCAAATGGCGATCCGCTAAATGGTAACCGCCCGCGTACAGATTATGATGGTTATGGAGAGGTCACAGATGTTTGCCTGAAACGTAAAACCAGAGACCGTTTACAAGACGCAGGCCATGCTATTTTTGTACAGTCTGATGAAAAGAAAACGGATGCCTATCCAAGTTTGCGAGCAAGAGCTGAAGGTGTGCTGGGTAAGGATGCACTGAATGCCAAAAAAACGGCACCTGAAAAAGCTGCCAGATTGGCTTGTGACACTTGGTTTGACGTGCGTGCTTTTGGGCAACTATTTGCTTTTAAAAGTGATGAAAAAGATGGCGTTTCCATCCCGATTCGTGGACCTGTAAGTATTCACTCTGCATTTAGTGTCGAGCCTGTCAGCATTACGAGCACGCAAATTACCAAGAGCGTAAGTGGTGATGGTGATGGCAGTAAAAAAGGTTCGGATACCATGGGGATGAAGCATCGGGTTGATCAGGCTGTTTATGTTGCATACGGCGCGATATCGCCGCAATTAGCTGAGAAAACCGGATTTAGTGATCAAGATGCAGAGGTGCTGAAGCAAATTCTACCAAAACTTTTCGAAGGTGATGCTTCGACTGCCAGACCCGAAGGCTCAATGGTTGTTGAGAAAGTTATTTGGTGGCAACACAGTAATAAGTCGGGGCAGTATTCTTCTGCAAAAGTACACCGGACGCTTACTGTACAACCTGATGGCAGCTATAGCCTTGATAACCTTAAGGATTTAACGGCAGAAGAAATAGAAGGCTTTTGATATCACGCTGTTGATCCTCATTACCCCAGCCGGATACGGATTAGCTGGGGTAATGATCAAGCTTTTTACCTTGCCACAGTCTATTACCCCTCTCTGGAAATCTGGCATGATGGCTTTAAAGTCAGGAGGT
>NZ_JACUUA010000189.1 GCF_014859565.1 Marinospirillum sp.
ACAACCTGCTGGACAACCTGCTGAACAATCCAGTCAGACTGCACAGGCAAATAATCTGGAAGTGGTGGTTGTACGTGTAAATGGTTATGGCGCTGCTGGTGGAGCTGACTCCAAGCTCAGTGCCAATCAGAAACGCCTGCTGGCTATGCGCGCCTCCAAGATGGATGCTTATCGTGCCTTGGCCGAGCGGGTTCACGGCACACGTATTCAAGGTTCCACTACCGTCAGTAACCTGGTCACCACTGATGACCAGTTACGTGCTTATGTGGATAACCTGGTACGTGATGCCCGGGTTACCAGTGTAAAAGAGCTGAGTGATGGTTCTTTTGAAACCCAGATGGAACTGATTCTGGAGCCGCGCGTTCAACGCTGTATGCTAGAAGGCAATGCCAGCGATCCAGCCTGTCGTCCGGTTGCCATGATTAGTGAGGGTTCCCACTCCAGCACTGCGCGTCCCACTTCACGCTACCATCTGGACTGATACCCGGCAGTTGATACTCTTGACTGAATACTGGACTTTTTGAGCGGGAAGTATCAATCTGATGCTTCCCGTTTTGCTTTTTATGGATCTGATTTCATGTATAAATCGCTCATTTTAAGCCTGATGCTGCTGCTTGCCCTGCCTGTTCAGGCACAATGGATTGAAGCCACCGGCTCATCTGTTATACAGCATCAGGATCTGGTTAATGCCCGCCGCGCAGCCATCCGTGATGCTCTTCGACAAGCCAGCTTTCAAGGGGCTTTGCATGTGCAGGGTTATCAGGCTATGAATCAGGGTCAGATTCATACGGATCAACTCTCCATTGCCACCCAGAGCAGCATCAGTGAAATGCAAGTGCTGGACGAAAAAATTGAACGCGGCATGATGTTTGTGACCGTCAAGGCTCGGCTGGAAGACAGCGGTCGGTGCCAGGGTGGTAATTATGCCAATGGTTACAAGCGCAGCCTTGCCATCAGCAACTTTTATCTGGAAAAGCCCCGTTCAGCCAACATGGGGGCATTGCATGATGTGAATGAGCGACTGCCACGGGAAATTTTACAACGGATGCAGGGTTATGATCGCCTGCGAGTGCTGGATGCTGTGCGCTACCAGCTGTATACCGACACCGCCAGCATTCCCACCTCGGTCAGTGATCGTGGCACCCTCACCACGGCAGTGGATACTGCCACTCGCATTGGCTCTCAGTATGTACTGACCGGCGTAGTCCGTAATCTGGATTTGTTGAATCCAGAGCTGGCCGGTGAGCGCACAGTGATGCAAAACCTGTATGAACGTAATCGTTACCGGGGTGAGCGTTTTGCTCGTGAGTTTAAGGTGGATCTGTTTATCCACGATGGTTTCAGTGGTGAACTGGTCAGCAGTCGCAGTTATTCGGTAACCGGCAACTGGACAGAAAACCGCACTGAAAAAGTCGGTTTTGCCAGTCCACGTTTCTGGGAAATTGATTACGGTCGCAAAATAGATGTGCTGATTGAACAGATGATCAGTGATCTGCATGTACAGGTTGGTTGTCAGCCTTTTATGGCGCGTATTACTCGTACCGATAACCGGGATTTGTACATTGATGCAGGATCAGAAGCCGGTCTGCAGCCAGGTGACACTCTGAGTGTTTATCGCCTTAACACCTTTTTTGATCACACTCAGCGGGCTTACACAGAGCTGGTTCCTGTTGATCTGACTTTGAGCCTGCAGCGGGTTCAGCCCGGATTTGCCAGAGGTAATCTGGTCACCTTGCCGGAAATGGTCAATATCCAGCAGGGTGATCTGGTGATTGCCTGGTAAAAGACTTATTCACAACGATCCGGATGGCAGGTTTTCCAGAACTCAAAACCGCCATCCAAACTGTACACTTCTTTAAAACCCTGATCGACCAGAAACTGTGCTGCACTCTGGCTGCTCATGCCGTGATAACAGCACACCACAACAGGCTGGGATTTGTCGGTCTGTTGTACAAAATCCTGAACATTGGCGTTATCCAGCCGACAGGCATTTTTGATGTGTGCTGAGTCAAAACTTTGTGGATCACGGATATCCACAAAGGTCACCTTACCTTGATCCATCAATTCACAGGCCTGCTGAGCCTGAATAATTTTAAAACTCATAAGCCATTTACCTCAGGTTTAAAATCGACATTATATAAGGTCTTTCTTAACTGCTGCCACCCGGAATACCTGCTGATCCTCCAGCCGTAATGCAGTCAGAAACTGTCCCCATACACAGCCGGTATCCAGAGCATGTATGCCGGTGATGCCGGTGTGACCCGACAAGGCCGCCCAGTGACCAAACAATATCCGGGTTTCCGCCAGCACCAGGCCCGGATAACTGAACCAGGGTGCATAACCCTTGGGTGCACTACCGGCCTCACTTTTGGTTTCCAGATCCAGCGTACCATCCGGCTTGCAAAAACGCATGCGGGTCAGGTAGTTCACCGCACAGCGGTAGCGCTCCTGCCCGGCCAGATCATCATTCCAGCAGCGGGGTTTGTTGCTGAACAGATGCTTCAGCAGCGTTTGCTGCCGGACTGAGCGCATTTCCATTTCCACTTCTGCTGCCAGTGCCTGAGCCTTGGCTAGACTCCAGATCGGCGGGATACCGGCATGTGTCATCACAAAATTCAATTCAGGATCATGGTGCAATAGCGGCTGCCTGCCCAACCAGTCGATCAGTTCTGCCGCATCACTGGCTTTTAACAGCTTATCTAACGTATCTGATCGCCGGGTTTTGCGCTGCTCGCGGGCAACGGCCAGCAGATGAAAATCGTGGTTACCCAGTACCACCTTAACCTTGTCACCCAGATCAGCAACATAGCGCAGCACCTCCAGCGAACCCGTACCCCGGTTCACCAGATCACCTGCCAGCCAGAGTTGATCTCGCTGTGGATCAAAAGCGATTTCTTCCAGCAGTCGGCGAAATGCCTGATAACATCCCTGTATATCACCTATTGCGTAGGTTGCCATGCCTGTTCCGTTTGATAGTTGGAGAGATAGCTGGAGAGATAGTTGGAGAGTTTCACAAATTCTTCCAGTGTCAGGGTTTCCGGTCGTCTTTGTGGATCGATACCCAGATTTTCCAGCGCTTCCACCTCCAGCACACCACGCAGATTATTGCGCAGGGTTTTACGACGTTGTGAAAAAGCCAGTCGTACGGTATTTGCCAGCTGTGCTTCATCTTTGGCAAGATGAGTGGGCTGTACTTTGGGTGTTAATCTTACAATTGCCGAGTCCACCTTGGGCTGCGGATCAAAACATTCTGGTGGTACACCAAACAGCGACTCAACATCACAATAATATTGTGCCATCACACTTAATCGTCCCCACTGGCCGGTTCCCGGTTGAGCAGCCAGACGATCCACCACTTCTTTTTGCAGCATGAAGTGCATGTCCTGAATCAGCCCCTGAAAAGACAAAAGATGAAAAATCAGTGGTGTGGAGATGTTGTAAGGTAAATTGCCCACCACCCTGAGTTTCTCATCCTGCTGCCGCAGCGAGGAAAAATCAAATTTCAACGCGTCTGCTTCGTGGATGGCAAAACCGGGATAATTAAAAAATTTTACGCGTAAAATCGGGATCAGGTCACGATCCAGCTCAACCACATCCAGCTGACCATTTTCTTCCAGCAATAATTCGGTGATGGCTCCCAGTCCCGGACCTATCTCAACCAGATGATCCTGACCACTTGGCGCCACTGAACGCACAATACGACGAATGATGCCGCTATCCTGCAAAAAATTTTGTCCAAAACGCTTACGCGCCCGGTGTCCCTTAGGGGAAACAGCCATGGTTCAAACCTCAAAGATGGTGGCGTAATGAAGTGCAGTTTTCAGGCTGCCGATATTGGCCTGCCCAGTTCCGGCCAGTTCCAGTGCGGTGCCATGATCAACAGAGGTACGAATAATGGGTAAACCCAGGGTAATGTTGGCAGCACGGCCAAAACCCTGATATTTAAGTACTGGCAAACCCTGATCATGGTACATCGCCAGTACCGCATCACCCTGGGCCAGATTTTTTTCTGTAAACAAGGTATCTGCAGGCAAGGGACCAATCAGATTCAAACCTTCTGCTCGCAGTGCATCAAGAGTTGGTTCAATCACTTCTATTTCTTCGCGCCCCAGATGCCCGCCTTCACCAGCATGAGGATTTAGCCCACACACCAGAATACGCGGATGGAGATAACCAAAACGTCGTTGCAAATCACGATGCAGGATATGGATTACCTGTGTTAACCGCTCAGGTGTGATGGCATCCGCTACCTCACGCAGCGGCAGATGGGTAGTGGCCAGTGCCACTCTAAGCTCTGCTGTTGCCAGTAACATCACTACCTGTTCACAACCACAACGCTGTTGCAGAAACTCGGTATGACCAGTGAAGGTTATACCCGCTTCATTGATGATCCCTTTATGCACTGGCCCGGTGACCAGCCCTTTGGCTTTTTTCTGTAGACAGAGATCAGTCGCCAGCTCAAGGGTTTCCAGCACATAACCAGCGTTGGCCGGGTTAAGTTCGCCAGCCACTGCCGCTTGTCGCAGTTTGATCGGCAGAATACGGATGTTTTGTGCATCACCCGGCTGCTGTAATTGAGCCGGGTTGACTTCCTGCAGTTGCAGCTGAATCCCCAGCTGCTCGGCACGAGTCTGTATCAGATCAGGATCGGCCACCAAGACCCAGTCAGGGGACCAGCCTTGCTGAGACAGTTGAACGACAAGGTCAGGGCCGATACCAGCAGGCTCACCGGGGGTAATCAACAAGGGTAAGGCGTTATCCATACATCAGCTCCGTATTTCAACCCAGGTGCTGTCGCGGATTTCGCGCAACCAGTTCTGTACTTCTTCTTCAAAGCGCCGCTCGGACAACAGCTGACGCACCTGCTGACGTCGCAGTGCATCAGTCAGATCCGATTGGCGGCGTTCTTCCACTTCAATCAGGTGCCAGCCAAACTGACTCTGCACTGGCTGGGATACTTCACCCGGTTCCAGATTGTTCATGGCCTGTTCAAAGGTCGGCACCATCTGACCGGGACTGACCCAGCCCAGACTACCACCGGATTGTTTGCTACCACGATCATCAGAAAGCTCACGAGCCAGAGTGGCCAGGCTTTCACCTCGGTGAATACGATTACGCAACTCACGGATCTGTTGTTGTGTAGCCTGTTCATCACGTAAAGCATTCGGGGTCAACAGCAAGTGGCGGGCGCGGGTCTGGTTAACCAGATGCTGGGCACCCCCTCGAACTTCGAGCAATTTGATCAGGTGAAAACCACTGGGGCTGCGAATGGGTCCAGCCATGCCACCGGCAGACAGGCGCACCACCTGATCAGCAAATAGGGAAGGCAGAGCTGCAGCTGTACGCCAGCCCAGATCACCACCGCTGAAAGCTTCATCACCTGCAGAGCTGGATACTGCCAGCTCCTGGAAATCCTCACCGGCATCCAGGCGTTTTTTTAACCCCTGGGCACGTTGCTGTGCTGTGGTAATCTCGGCTGGTGTTGGGTTATCAGTGACCGGTATCAGGATATGGCCGACCCGAAATTCACGACCTTCCTGCTCCAGTGCTTCCGGCGAGGCCAGGTAGTTTTCAATTTCCTGCTGACTGACTTGAATACGATCACCCACCCGGCGCTGGCGAACTTGAGAAATCAACATTTCCTGACGGATTTGTTCACGAAAAGCAGTAAAACTCATACCATCCGCTTCAATGGCCTGACTGAACTGACGCAGGGTCATATCATTCTGGCGTGCAATACGATTTAACGTCTGGTTGAGTGTTTGTTCATCAAGCTGCATGCCCGCACGCTGTGCCAGTTGTAATTGAATGGTATCCAGAATCAGGCGATCCAGCACTTGTTGACGCAAAACAGTTTCCGGTGGCACGCGCAAGCCTCGATCAGTTATTTGTGCCCGTACCTGTTGCATCCGCTGTTGTAATTCACTCTCCATCAGAGCTTCTTTATCCACCACGGCCACCACACGATCCAGCAGACGCGGCTCAGCAGCAGCCAAAACTGCTGGCAGACACAGCAACAACAACAGCCCGATACGACCAAACCAGGTTCTGGTTGCGAATTTCAGCACAAAATCACTCCTCAATTTATCTTATCGGTCAGTATAACCCTGTATCTCGGTACTCAGCAGATCACGAGTACCCTGCCCTACACC